>CALFUE010000167.1 GCA_937916345.1 uncultured bacterium | reverse complement strand
TCAGCGGTAATTCTCCGATAATCGCGCATCTGGCGAGAGCCGCGGAGCGCGGCAAGCAGGTCACGGTGTTGGTAGAGCTGAAGGCCCGCTTTGATGAGGAGAACAATATCGTATGGGCGAAAAAGCTGGAGCAGGCAGGGTGCCATGTCATCTATGGACTCGTGGGCTTAAAGACTCACTCAAAGATCGCTCTTGTGGTGAGGCGCGAGGAGGAGGGAATCGTCAGGTATGTGCACCTGGGTACGGGAAATTACAACGACTCCACGGCAAAGCTCTACACGGACTGCGGGCTTTTCACCTGCAATGAAGCGATAGGAGAGGATGCCACGGCGCTTTTCAACATGCTCTCGGGTTACTCTGAGCCGGGCAACTGGAATCATCTGATGGTTGCGCCGATCTGGCTTCGGGATGGATTTATCTCCCTCATAGACAGGGAAATCCGTCACGCGAAGGAAGGAAAGACAGCCTATATCCACGCAAAGATGAATTCTCTTTGCGACAAGGGCATTATAAAGAAGCTCTATGAGGCCAGTGCCAGCGGAGTAAAGATAGACCTGATAATCCGGGGGATATGTTCCTTAAAGACCGGAATAAAGGGCGTCTCTGATAATATAACCGTGCGCTCCATTGTGGGCTATTATCTCGAGCATTCCAGAATATTTATTTTTGCCAACGGCGGCAAGGAGGATGTATATATGGGCTCCAGCGACTGGATGCCGAGAAACCTGGACAAGAGGGTCGAGGTTGTATTTCCGGTTCTCGATAAGAGCATAAAGGACGAGGTGCGACATATTTTTGAGGTTGAGATGATGGACACTGAGCAGGCTCATATATTAAATTCAGACGGCTCCTACCGCAAGGTCGATAAGAGGGGACGCGAAAGGGTAAACTCTCAGGAGGTGTTCACAAGAGAAGCGAGGGAGGATCAGGAGCGCAAAAATAATGTGAATAAGGGGAAGATTTTTACTCCTGTTTTTGCTTCTGAGTAAGTCATTATTCTCCGTTCGAGTCGCGGTGCCGCACGACTTTACTGACTGTAGTCGCTTGCAATGTTTGTCTGCTATATCACTGCGGTAAATGCTATATACATTAAAACATGGCTGTGTGAATGGTAACCAAAAAAATTATAAAAAGTATTATTTAGTATTGACACCGCGGGAGCAGTATGGTATTGTACAATAGTTGTGAAAGAAGAGTATCCACTCTCACCTCAGCGGTTTTGATGTTTACACCGTCTTGGGTTACCTGAAAACAAATTTATTGTGCAATGCAGGTGGATATTCTCTTTATAGGATATCCACTTTTTTTGGAGGAAAATACCATTAGCGAGTTAATGATCAACAGCGAGATCCGGGACGCTACAGTCCGGGTGATCGGAGAGAACGGAGAGCAGCTTGGAGTTATGCCCATTGCACAGGCCATGAGCCTTGCGAGAGAGGCTGAGCTTGATCTGGTAAAGATCGCCCCTAAGGCGGATCCGCCTGTATGCCGTATCGTGGACTACGGAAAGTTCAAGTACGAGCAGACTAGAAAGGAAAAGGAAGCCAAGAAAAAGCAAAAGGTCGTTGAGATAAAAGAGATACGCATGTCTCCGAACATCGATACCAACGATCTGAACACAAAGGTCTCCGCAGCCAGAAAATTCCTCGAGAAAGGGAACAAGGTCAAAGTGACCATCCGTTTCCGGGGTCGTGAAACCGCCCGCATGATGGACTCCAAATACATACTGGAGGATATCGCAGAACAGCTTTCAGACATAGCTGTCATTGAGAAAGAGGTAAAGGCTGAGGGTCGTACAATGACTATGGTCCTCGGTGAAAAAAACAAGAAATAATTTAGGAGTCTGGTACTGTACAGCGAACTAAGTGAGTTGTTGACAGCACTATCATCCGACATGGTAAGTCAAATAATAAACCGGAGTTATTAGAGGAGGAGAATGAAATGCCAAAGATGAAGACAAGCAGAGCAGCCGCAAAGCGCTTTAAGGCGACAGGAACAGGCAAACTCAAGAGAAACAAAGCTTACAGGAGACATATCCTGACAAAGAAGACCACAAAGAACAAGAGAAATCTACGCCATCCTGCTATGGTAGATGAGACAAATGTTAAAAATATGAAGAAGATCCTTCCTTACATCTGATGCGCGCACTGCGAGGATAAAAGAAAGGAAACAGGAAGAACGCAGGGCGTTCGAAGATTGGAGGAATGAAAAATGGCAAGAATTAAAGGGGGCATGAATGCCCGCAGAAAGCATAACAGAGTCCTGAAGCTCGCGAAGGGCTACAGAGGCGCAAGATCCAAACAGTACAGAATTGCTAAGCAGTCTGTCATGCGCGCAATGGCTTCCGCATTTGCAGGAAGAAAGCAGAGAAAGCGCGATATGAGATCCCTGTGGATCACCCGTATCAACGCTGCAGCACGCCTGAACGGCCTTTCCTACAGCCAGTTCATGCACGGCCTGAAGCTGGCCGAGATCGACATCAACCGCAAGATGTTAGCTGAGATGGCAGTTAACGATGCAGCTGGGTTTACGGCTCTTTGTGAGACCGCTAAGAAGGCAATCGCATAAGTATTTTGGGCCGCTCCCCGGAGCGGCTTTCTTTTTAACGAAGCAGTGCAACCTTTTGCCGCGGCCATCGGTATATTAGGCAGAAGGTTCTCTTTTCAAGGCTGAAATCCGAAAGAAACGGAAGGAAAGGAGAGATCTTGGAAAAACAAATTGAAC
>CALFUE010000166.1 GCA_937916345.1 uncultured bacterium | reverse complement strand
GGATTGGGCCCAATCCCCAATCCCCAATCCCCAATCCCCAATCCCCAATCCCCATGTTAATTCAAGAATTATTCTAATGATTTAGAATAAGTAATAAATATTAGGATTTAATTTAAATTTAAATATTTTAGAGTAACTGAAGGAAAAATGAAAAAAAAGAATCCAAAAGACTTAAAAGGGAAAAAACAACCTCAGAATGCAAATGCATTTGTCCCTCCTCAACATTTGGCATTAATACAAGAAGAAGAATTTTTGACATGTCCAGAAGAAAGAGTTAATGATATTCAAAAATATGTTCCTGAAGCAGAGCCCTTTGAGATTCCCCCAGAATGGGAAGAAAAAACTGAGGAAGAAATAAATGGGGAATTGCTCCCAATAGAATATATTAAAAAAGAAAAGGAGAAAGAATTAGAATTGTCCAATACACTTAAAAAAGGACCACAACAACATAAGAATGAGCCTAAGAATGTTAAAATTAATAATAAAGGAAAAAAGGATATTAAAGATAAAGAAAAGGAAAATAATAATATAAATAATAATGAAGGGTAAAATGATTTGACAGAGCTATTTTGGACAATTTACATGTTCCAGGAATTATAGGAGTAGGTTGCAAATTCAAAAATTGTAGGACATTTTTTGAGGAAATGTATGAAGAATTAAAGGCAACTAAAAAATTTAAAGAAGAAGAAAAGGCTACAATGAAAAGTTTTCAAGAAAAAGTTGATACAAGGATATTTAAAGTAGAAAACGAATTGAATAAAATACATTTAAATGTTAATGAAATTGTTCAAACTAAATGCGAAAGATTTTTTAAAAAAATGGAACAACGTTTTGAATCTATTGATTCATTTGTGCATGCTTCAAGAATTGAGAACAGCAAATATGCATCGGATTTAATCAAGGCATCCACTTCATTGCAAATCCAATGGGATAAATTAGAAAATATTAAAAATGAAATATATGGCAAATTTAATGAAGAATTAGATAAATTCAAAAAAGTGGTAGATTCATCAAATAGAATTTTTCATCATCAAGAAAACGAATATAATATTTTAAAGCAAAGATTTACACAATTAGCAGAATATATTAAAGATATAAAAAATATGAAAAATAAGGATTTCATAGAAATGTCAAAAAATATAGATTTTTCCAAAAAACAAAAATTTGATGAGAATTATGATATGACTAAATATGACCGAATTTCAGGAGAAATGAATAGTTTTTTAAAATCCCCCTCACCCAGAAGAATAAAGAGGAATAATGAAATAAATACTGTAGCAAGAAGTCAAGTTAGAAGAGAATCTTACGTCAGTAACAAAAGTAATAAGGGTGATATGAAAGTGTCGAATAAAGCCCTAAGAAGAAATTCCATGTTTAATAATAGAAACCAGGTTGAGATGATAAAAAAGATAGAAACAGTTGCAAAAAAAGAAGAAATAAAAGAAATTGATGAAAAACAAAATGATAATAATGAAAATATTAAAGGTAAGACTATGGTAAATTTTAATAAAAGAAACCAAAATATAAGCGCAAAAGTATTAAATATTATAGGAGAGGAAATTGAAAAAAAGAAAGAACCAAAACAAGTTTCATTTAAAAAAAAGAAATATATGAAAAAGACTATGGTTACTGAGAATAAAATTGATTTGAATTTTGAATCTAAAAAAAAACTGAAATTTGATTTAGATGAAGAAAAAAATAAATTAAGTAAAGCAAAAGAAGGAGAAGTTGATGGTGAAGAATTATCTGAACCTTCATCAAGTTCATCAGAATTATCATTTTCTTCTGAAGATATATCTTTAAATAAATTGAATGATGCAAAAAAGGAATTATTAGAAAATAATAAAGATGATAAAAGCAGAAAAGATGAAGAAATAATAATTATCAAAGATAATTCAGTAAATTCTAAAGGAGAAAGTGAAAAAATAAATACAGAAACAAAAATAATAAATTTAAAAGAAACTTTAAATAATAATGATAAATATTTAAAAATAGATAAAAAAGATAATAGTCATAATCTGCCTAAAATAATTAACAATATTGAAAACACAAAGATAAATGAAATAAAAAAGGAAAAAGACTATGAAACTAAGAAGAATAGTTTAACTGAAAGTAATAATAATTCTAATTTAAATAATAATTTACAAAATAATATCAATAACAAAAATAGTTATAAAAGTCCAAAGAATAATTCTCCAAAGAAATTAAATTTAAATGATAATAAAGAAAATAAACTTGTAACACATTTAAAATTAAATGATGATGATAAACCAAAAAAAGAAATTTATAGTATTTCTGTTTTAGACAAAAAAAAGAGAATTCAACAGCTCCAAATAACAGAATATAAAGATAAAAATAATTTAATAAAGAAAGACAGTAGTGTCAAAATAAATCCTGAGCTTGCTTTCCCTCAAATTAAGACAATGCCAAATGAATTTACCAGAAAAGAAAATTATAAATTAGCAGAAAATAGCATTAAAAAGACAGTCCCCACCAATATAAATGATGAAAAAAGTCAAATTATCAGAAATGTCTCACATCGTTTCAATTCTAATCATCTAAACTTTTCCAGTTTAATTCATCAAGAAAAAATAAATAATTCAAAAAATATTCAAAATAGCAATGAAAAGAGATTTTCAAATAACAATATAAGTAGAACAAATGATATTAATGATAACAAGGAAAATGAAGAAAATGAAAAAAATAGAGAAAAAGAAAAATCAAATAATTTATGTGCTTCTTTGGAGTCTTCCAAAAATCAAATTAGAAAAATAATTAGTAATGATTATAACGATATAAGTAATAATAATGCATTTTTAACTTCTTTGAATAATATTAGTAACAGCTATAATTACTATTACAATAATAATAATTTAAATGATAATAGTAAACTAATAAATATTATAAATGATAAAAATAAAAAAAGTGAAGAAAAGATAAATAGTTTTAGTAGTAAGATAGATCTTGTGAATGCCAATATAAAATCAATTAATAGCAATATTAATATTTTGGAGGTTAGATACCAGGCCTTATTAAAACAAGTAAATAAAATATATAAAATATTTCTTACACATTATAGAAATCATAAAAGGAAATCAAGCCGTCAAAACAATAAGGAGAAATCAAATGATGAACAAAAAAGAGAAAAAGAAAAAGATGATTCAAATAAGAATCAAAAATTTATGAGTAAGCTCAAAGGGTTATATGATGATAAAGATTATAATATAAAAATTATAGATGATCAATATAATAATACTTTGAAAAAAATTGAACCTTTTTTAATTAAAAAATTTAAGAATAACGGGCGAAGCTGGATTCGGCTTCGCCTGTTCATTACGAGGGAAAAACATGAAAAAAGAAGAAATTTTACAACTTTTGGAAAACTATCTGGAAGATATCAATCTTGAAGATGATGGTATGAACTTTGAAACTGCGGTAGAAGAGATCCTGTTTCACCATAATCTGCTTAAGGGAAGTGGTCTGTATGAAAATGAGGATCTCAGCAGCGATGAGTGCTATGACAGAGCAATGGAGAGTGACGATCTTCCGGAAAAGATGGAATACCTTAACCGGGCAGTTAGGCTGGATCCAATGAATCTGGAGGCGCGGGCAGAGAAGATCCATTTGGAGTCCGAGGACAGTCTCAGCGAACTGGAGGAGCTGGGGAAGCTGGCTCAGTTCGCAGAAGAAATGCTGAAAAAGAATCATATCGTCGAGGATGATGATGAAGGCTCTTACTATGGGATCCCGGAAACACGGCCTTATATCCGTTTGCGCTTCCGTCGTCTGCGTCTGTATCTGGATTGCGGAATGATGAACAAGGCGGAAAAGGAAGCTATGGATATTCTGCGTTTGAATGAGATGGATAATCTGGGTGTCCGCTTTACCTTGGGCTGCATCTATGCCTTTCAGGAAAACAGAGAAAAGCTGGAAAAGCTGGATGAGATCTACGCAAAGCACGGATATTGCCTGAACACCCTCTATTCATTCGAGTTCGAGGGCAGCGCGGGCTTCGAAAAGATGAACAATATTATGGCTTCACTCCGCAGCGGCATCACTTCCGTAGCAGGAAAGAATGTCAAGACTCTCAACGATTATTCAAAAGGTATCGACGGACTGCCGAAGTCTGATGTGCTCAAATTCTTCCTGGAGGGCAACTGCTCCGTTGTGGTTCGTCCTTCGGGCACAGAGCCAAAGCTCAAACTCTATATCTCAGTCAGTGAGAAGGACAAGGAAAAGGCCGGCGAAGTAGAGGCAAAGATCGCGGAAGAGTTCAAGGCAAAGATAAAATAATATGAATAAAAAAGAAGTCAGCGAGATAAAATCATTGTACGACTCTATCGAGGAGTGCGGCATCACCCGCCTGGCGGGATGTTATGTCAATTCGGAAAAAGAGAAGAAGTCGGTGTTCTCCACCACCTTCCTGAATCTTCCGGACGAGGAGATGTACAAATACCTGGATATTTTCAGAAAGACTCTCTCCGGCACCATCGGGAAAAACCTGGTAAATATGGAGTTTGTGGATCAGCTTGCAACCGACCACAGCTTTGGCCGGGGGATGCTTTCCGATCTCTATCGCAGCGAGCTGGGGGATGACGGGATCATAGACGATTTCTTTGACTCCGTCATCGCGAGCTACGATCATGTGGGCAGCTATATCATACTTTTGATACATCAGAATTACGATGTCCCGGGAAAGACAAAGGACGGGCTGGATATGGAGGACGCCTCGGACGAGGTCTACCCCTACATACTCTGCAGTATCTGCCCCATGAATCTCACAAAGCCCGGGCTCGGATTTGATGAGACGGACGAGATGATCCACACCTTAAAGCAGGTTTTCGGGGTAGAGCAGCCTGAGGCAGGCTTCCTCTATCCCGCCTTTAACGACAGGGGCGCGGACGAGTCCGCGCTGCTGTACTATACGAAAAAAACGGATCTTTTACAGAATACTTTTCTCTCGGAGACGCTGGATGTGAGAGCACCCCTTCCCGCGAAGCACCAGAAGGAGAGCTTTACCGAGCTGGTGAGCGAAGTTTTGGGAGAGGACGCGAACCTCGATACCGTCATCGCCATAAATGACAATCTGGCGGATATGGTGGAGGAGAGGAAGGATGAGTCCGACGAGACTGACATCCGCCTTGACAAGAACGATATCAGGCGGGCCTTTGAGAATACCGGGCTTCCTGCATCAAAGCTGGTGGAGTTCGACACCTGCTTCGATGAGAAATTCGATGTTTTGAATGCACCGGATTCGGGGCTTAGGATGGACGATAAGCTCTCGGCAGAAAATGTTGTAGCCGCGAGGAAATACGAAGTAAAAAATTCTGATATAGACCTGAAGATAAATACCAGAAGAAGTGATATAATGAGAACGGAGGTTATTGACGGCGTGAAGTGTCTCGTGATCGAGATAACCGCTGATCTCACTGTAAACGGGGTTCCGATAAGATAGTAATTCTATGTTTATTAAGTTCCTGAAGATAATTAAAGACAAATTTTTTGAATACTGGAAAATGCTGAATCACGATATTTATGTGGGGAAGCGCCTTGAGAGAAACCTGGTGACGGACACATGGGTAGGTCTTGTTGTGTCCTTAGCCGGGCTTGTTATTCTTATAATAAACATAGCTTTCGGCAGGGGATTTTCTACTGTTTTCTTCACCATCGTAGTCTTCATTTGCGGGCTGTTGATCGCTTTTTCCGCCAGTGTGCTGAAGAATAGAAAAATCGCTCTCGCCGCGGCGCTTGTTATCAGTGTATTCGTGTTTACCTGGTATACGGTGCGCGGCGTGAACGAGGGCTTTGACATACTGTGGACTATGCTGGTTCCTTTGGCGATATCTTATTTTGGCAGTGTGAAGTACGGCATTTATCTGTCTGTCTACTATTTTATCCTCTTCGTGATAGTTTTTTATACACCTCTCCGCGGTTACATGGGGCAGTTTTACTCAAAGATGTTCATGGATTGTTACCCCATGCTCTATTTAACAGCCATCCTCCTAAACACCGTGGCAATGCTGCAGTACCATGCCGGAATCGTCAGTGAGGATGAGTATGACGAAAAGCTGAAGGAAGAGGTGGAACGCCAGACCGCAGTGGCAAAGGAGAGATCCGAAAAGCTTTCAATCATGTCCATACAGATGGTTGAGACTCTTGCCAGCGCTATAGACGCAAAGGACAAGTACACAAAGGGACATTCCTTCAGAGTGTCTCAGTACTCTGTAGCCCTGGCAAAGGCTTTGGGATGGGATGATGCAGAGGTGGAGCAGCTCCGCGCCGAGGCGCTGATCCACGACATCGGAAAGATCGGGATACCCGATGCTGTTCTGAATAAGCCCGGAAAACTTACCGATAATGAGTTCATGGTCATAAAATCCCACACCACAATTGGTGGAGATATATTAAGCAGCAACGCCAGCATACCCGGCGCCATGCTTGTGGCGAGATACCACCACGAGAGATACGACGGCACAGGTTATCCTGCGGGGCTCTCCGGTGAGGACATACCCCTGCATGCCAGGATAGTTGCTATCGCGGATGCCTACGACGCCATGAGGAGCGACCGTATCTACAGAAAGGGCTTCCCCGACGAACAGATCCGGAGCGAGCTGATCAGGGGGCGGGGCA
The DNA here is from genome assembly GCA_937916345.1 of uncultured bacterium. Classification (GTDB taxonomy): domain Bacteria; phylum Bacillota; class Clostridia; order Lachnospirales; family Lachnospiraceae; genus RGIG6904. Next base: position 4,610 of record CALFUE010000166.1, on the reverse strand, counting down.
CACAGTTCCAGCCCGATCTTCTCGATGTCTTCCTCGTTCTCTTCGATACCGGAGTACTCCGTCAGCTCGATGAGAGAAGCCGCAAGTACCGCTTTATGGATATGAGGATAAAGACCAGCATGCTTCTTGAGAAGCTCTGTCAGGAGAGGGACGCGCTGCTGGAGAGTTATGGGCAGGAGCTCAAAGACGGCGGGGATGAACTGGTTCCGCTGCGCTGCATGGTGGAGAATTCTTCCGCCGGCTACGGCTCGCCGCTGTCACTTCTGGTAGTCACTTTGACACCGGTAAGGGAATGCCCGTATGATGAGATGGAGACCGCGATGCAGGCGATGATCTTCTCCACGAACAAATCACTGGAGGGAATAGGCCTTGCCATTCGCTACGGTAAAAACCAGCTGCTGGTGCTGATCTATGACACTTCAAATGATAATATGGATATGTTCCTGCAGAGGATATACCTCGATTTCTTCAAGTTGACGGACAGCGCACGGTTTGAGCTGAAATCCTTCGAACTGAAATAGCAGGAGGGGAATGGAGATGGATGAGAATAAACCACGACTGAAATGTTATCTTAGCCCCATAAATGTCTGGGCCCTTTCCTTCGGCTGTGCCGTCGGCTGGGGCTCATTCGTTATGCCCGGAACTCTGTTTCTTCCCGCGGCAGGTCCATTAGGTACTGCCATCGGTATCACTGTTGGCGCCATCGTAATGATCTTCATCGCTATGAACTATCATTTTATGATGAACAGCTTTGGCGGGGCGGGAGGCACATATACATTTACCAAAAAGACCTTCGGCTACGACCATGGCTATATGAGCGCCTGGTTCGTTGCCCTGGCTTACATAGCTGTATTGTGGGCAAATGCCACTGCTCTGGTTATCATCGCCCACGCGATCTTTGGGGATCTCTTCAGATTCGGGTTCCACTATGTGATAGCCGGTTATGATATATATCTCGGGGAGGCACTGCTCTCCATAGCGGTCATAGTGCTCTGCGGCCTTCTCGTAATGTACTTAAAAAAGCCGGCGGCAGTCTTGAATACTGTTCTTGCCATATTCATGATAGTGGGAGTGGTCATAGTTTTCATTATCGTTTTTTTCCTTAATCCTTCGGAAAAAACTGTAAACCTCGAGCCTGCCTTTTCTCCGGGAGTCGATAGCTTCGTCAGCGTGTTCGGGATAGTCGCCCTGGCGCCATGGGCTTTCGTGGGCTTTGAGTCTGTGTCTCATACCACCGGCGAGATCATGTTCAAGCCAAAAAAAATGTTCGCTATCATGGCGTCGGCTGTGATTACCGGTGCCGTGAGCTATATATTGCTGACTCTCATTGCGGCATCCACTCAGCCGGAAGGATATGACGGATGGTACGAATATATGTCGGTGAGGGAGACGCTTACAGGGTTTGAGGCGATACCGACTTTTTTTGCTACCCATGAAGCACTGGGGAAGGCAGGTGTAGCCGTAATAGGCATCCTGGTCTGCGCCAGCATCTTCACTGGAATCATCGGAAATTATATAGCCTTGAGCCGTCTGCTCTTTTCGATGGCGGATGACGGCCTGCTGCCAAAGTGGTTCATAAAGCTGGATAAAAATGGCACGCCGGGAAACGCTGTGCTGTTCTGCATGCTTCTCTCGATTTTTATCCCGTTTCTGGGGCGAAACGCCATAGGATGGATCGTGGATATCACCACGGTCAGCGCCTCTATCGCTTATGGGTATACCTCTGCGGCAGCGCTTAAAAGAGCTTACGAGAAGGGTAACCGCCGCATTATAGTAACCGGCATCATAGGTCTTATCATGTCCGTGCTCTTCACGGTGTACCTCCTGGTTCCCAACGCCTGGTCTGTGTCGGGGCTTGAGACGGAATCATATCTCATTCTGGCGCTGTGGAGCATTGTAGGCTTCGTCTATTTCAGATACATTTTTTCAAAGGATAAAAAGAGAAGACTGGGCAAGTCCATCGTCGTGTGGATCGCGCTGCTGTTCATGATATTTCTGACCTCACTTTTGTGGATCAACCAGATGACGCATGAATCCACCGGAAAGGTCGTAAACAACATAGCGAGCTATTATACCGAGGAGCTTTCGGAGATGGGTGTCGTCAGAGACGAGGTCATCGCTGTGGAGTCCGAGGAATATCTGGAGAACCAGATGGACGAGCTCTCGGATTCCATAATGAATAATTCCTATATACAGATGGCGATCATCGTATTCGCGCTGGCTATAATGTTTTCTGTCTATTCCATCATGTCAAAGAGGGAGAAGGAGGCTTTGCGTGAGAAATATGAGGCCGAGGAGTCGAACAAGGCAAAGAGTATATTCCTGTCAAACATGAGCCACGACATCCGCACTCCCATGAATGCCATCGTCGGCTACACGACTCTCGCCAAAAAAGAAAATGATATACCGCCTCAGATAGAGGAATATCTGGACAAGATCGAGACCAGCAGTCATCACCTGCTGGCGCTTATAAATGATGTGCTGGAGATGAGCCGCATCGAGAGCGGAAAGATGGATCTTGAGCCTGTCCGGACGGATATGGTGCACACCATGGGAGAGGTCAGGGATATGTTCGCCACCCAGATGACAATGAAGAGCATCACCTACATGGTTGCCTCCGAGGATATCAAAGACCCCATCGTCCTCTGCGACAAGAACCGCCTGAACCGCGTGCTCCTTAATCTGGTGAGCAACGCTTATAAGTTTACTCCCGAGGGCGGAAAGATCACGGTGCTGCTGAGGCAGACCGGAAGGGAAAATGAGAAAGCTCTCTTTGAGCTGCGGGTGAGGGATTCCGGAATAGGAATGAGTCCGGAGTTTGCCGAAAAAGTATTCGATGCCTTCGAACGGGAGAAGACCAGTACTGTAAGCGGCATTCAGGGCACGGGTCTCGGAATGGCCATCACAAAGAGTATAGTCGATCTCATGGGAGGCACCATAGAGGTTCACACAAAGCCGGGAGAGGGAACTGAGTTCGAACTGCATCTCGCCATGGAAACGCTGGATGAGAAAACGGAATACAGAAGCGCATCCGGCACGGAAACGGGAACGGAGAGCGCAAATGAGATTGATTTCACCGGTATGCGTGTGCTGTTGGCAGAGGATAACCCCATCAACCAGGAGATCGCCAAGGCAATCCTGGGTGAGGCGGGCTTTGTGATCGATACTGCTGACAACGGAAAGCTGGCGGTCGAAGCCCTCACCGCAAAGGAGCCGGGCTACTATTCTCTCATACTCATGGATGTGCAGATGCCTGTGATGGGAGGCTACGACGCCACTCGCGCCATACGGGCTCTTGAAAATAAAGAATATGCGTCGATACCAATCATTGCCATGACTGCCAATGCCTTTGCGGAGGATGTGGCAGCGGCAAAGGAAGCGGGGATGGACGACCATGTGGCAAAGCCCATCGACATTCCGAAGCTGATGGGAACGCTAAAGGAAGTGCTGGGCAGGCAATGAATGAGATATTATGCTCCACCGGCGCCCTTCTCGGGCGCCCGAACAACAGAGATTACAGACATTTAAAGGAACTGTTCGGACAGCTCGTCTGTGACGGGCTGGAGTTGATGGTATATGACTCCTGGTATCCTGAGGCGGAGGAGATGATGCGAACATTGGCGGGTTTTGATCTGCCAATACCGGTGGTTCACTGCCAGAAGAGCCTCTCGGAACAATTAAGCGGCGGTATTGTGCGCCTGATAAATGGAGAATATATTTATTATGAAATGACGACTGATGAGGATGAAAAAAATTTTGAGCGGGCGATTCTGGAGTTTAAATTAAATCTTGACATAGCCTCCTGTGTTGGAGCTGACAGAATGGTATTGCATCTGTGGAATGGCCTGATCTCCGACAGGAATATTCGGCGCAATGTGGAGCGCTTCGGCAGGCTGAAGGAGATGGCTGAGAAGAAAGGCATTCTTCTTATGGTGGAGAATGTGATCTGTAATACTCACGATCCTATGTACGATATGCGCCTCGTCTATGAGGCTTATCCTGATGTCAGCTTTGTGTTTGACACAAAGATGGCGGAGTTCCACGGCCAGACCGCGCTTCTTTTTGAGGAGGAGTGGAGATGGATGCTGACAGGGGGACATATCAGGCACTTTCATATAAATGATTACGGCGGCGGGCTGAAGGACTGGGGAAATCTGCGGGTTCTTCCCATCGGGAAGGGGCATGTGGATTTCGCTTCCTTCTTTAGTAAATTAAAAGACTACGACTATTCCGGGGATTATACTGTCGAGGCCACGGCCTTCGGCGCTGACCTCGGCCAGCGTGTCGCCCTCAACGGTGACGCCGAAGGCGGCGGCGCTCTCCTCGCTGCGGCACCTCAAGACGGACCTTCCTCCGATTGCCTTCACTGAGAAGCGTCTCCAGCTCTTCCGTGTCTTCCGGCTCCCGCTGAAGCAGAATTACACCGGGGCGCATTCCTTCCCGCGGCAGATAATATTGTCGGACAATTTCGGCAATTGCCTCGGCATCGTCTTCAATCGGCTCATCAATGACCACGGTTTCCTTTCCTGCCAGATCTCCGTTGGAAAAGTGCAGCACCGAAAAGCAGCACAGCGCCCCGCGTGAAAACGCAAGCGCATCGGTATCGGTAA
>CALFUE010000165.1 GCA_937916345.1 uncultured bacterium | reverse complement strand
CCCGCCGCTCCTTTAAGCCGTCGGTCTGTTAAATATGTGTCTCATTTTATATTGCGCCGCGCAAGTGTTATATGCGCAGCCATTTTAAGCATCTTCTGTGCGGCATTCTGTCAGATGTTCACCGCGAGTTTTTCAATTCCTGTTCCTTCTGCGAACTTCCTGCAGTAGATTCCCGTGCATTTTTTGAACTTTCTGAAGGCAGCTTCTGCCTTTTCGACATCGCCGTACACTTTCCAGCAGCCCACGCATTTTGATTTCGCCGCCCTGTTCTCAATAAATCCGATCACATCCTCCGGCGGATAGCCCAGGAACAAGCCTATCTCGTGGGGGAAGGATTCGTCTTTTTTCAAGTGGCGCACCAGCTCAACTATGCAGCAGTCACAGTTTCCCAGTGGATAGCCTTTTTCTGACAGTATCTCCCGGGCCTCAGGACATTTCAGGTCTTCTTTCAAATTATCCGGGCGATAGAGGTAGAAGAGGGTGGTTCTGTCCGTGCGGCGGACGGGAATGAGACGGAGCCCCTTCTTCGTAAGTACCGAGTTCAGCTCGCGGATCTCGCTGTTCAAGTTTTTGCCTTCGCGGGCGTTTTTTATTGAGAATATGTTTCCGGTCTTTATTCCTGCAAGTGTAGGTGCGCAATGTTCCACGACCTTTTCCATCAGCATATGAGCCTCCTTGAGTTAGAAGATACTAACCACATGTTAATATATTTGGTTAGCTTTCGCTAACCATGAACTATACTAACATACAGGTGGGTGGAAGTCAACATTTTTTTACCCACGCCCCAAGGGGCAAAATATTCTCCGTTCGTGATAAGAAAAGCCGTAGACGGGACTTGAACCCGTGACCTATTGATTACGAATCAATTGCGCTACCAACTGCGCTACTACGGCAAGCTGCTTTGGCGACACCGCCAAACCTTCACTATAAGCCTCCTGCGGGATGCACACGGATTTTACAAAGAAACACGCCGCTGACGCAGCTAAAATCCCTCGCAGCAAACGACAAAGTAAAAAGAACTTTAGCGCTTACTATAACAAAAATACTGTATACTGTCAATCTTTATTTTTGGACGAGGCTCTCGTAGAGTTTTTCATACTGCCCGGCGGATTTCTTCCAACTGAAGTCCATCTTCATGGCGCGGGATATCATGTCATTCCATCTGTCCCTCATATCATAATATATATGGAAAGAATAGTATATAGTCTTTATCAGCTCATGGGCAGTAAAATTTGAGAATGAAAATCCTGTGCCCGTATTCTCGAATTCATTGAAGGCCTCCACCGTGTCCTTTAGTCCGCCTGTCTCGCGAACAATAGGCAGTGTGCCATAGCGCATGCTCATGAGCTGCGAGAGTCCGCAGGGCTCAAAGAGCGAGGGCATGAGGAAGGCGTCCGCCGAGGCGTATATACGGTGAGCAAGATCCTCGGAATAGCCGATATTTACGGAAATCTTTCCGGGATATTTGCCCGCGAAATATCTCATGGAATTCTCGTATCTGTCCTCTCCGGTACCAAGGAGAACGAACTGTACTCTGGCGTGGGAGAGGAGCTCCTCCATGATGAAATTTACCAGGTCGAAGCCTTTCTGATCAGTGAGACGGGAAACCATGCCAAGGAGTATGGTGTCCAGATCCGGTTCGAGACTCAGCTCACTCTGGAGTTTTTCTTTGTTGGCTCTCTTTCCCTCTTTGAAGGATGTCACATCATAACGCACGGGGATATGTTTATCTTTTGCAGGATCGTACTCATCATAGTCTAATCCGTTTATGATGCCGTAGAGAGACTGGGATCTGGCGCGGAACACGCCGTCAAGTCCCTCTCCCCCCTCCCTGGTCATAATGTCTTTGACATAGGTGGGGGATACAGTGGTGACGATATCAGAATAGACCACACCGCCCTTCAAATAATTCGCAGAGCCGTAACTCTCCAGCCTCTCAGGTGTAAACATATTGTCAGGGAGTCCGGTGATATCCTGCACGGCGTTAATCATCCAACGACCCTGGAATTTAAGATTGTGGATGGTAAAGACTGTCTTTACATCAGAATAGTCCGCGTATCTGTCGCTGAAGCATTTGAGATAGACGGGGACGAGTCCGGTCTGCCAGTCATGGCAGTGGATGATGTCAGGCTTGAAATCAATCTTTTCCAGTGCCCCCAAAACTGCCTTTGAGAAGTATGCAAATTTTTCAATATCTTCATAAATGCGATTGTAGGGTTTATCTCCCGCGAAATAATATTCATTATCAAGGAGATAGTATCTGATGCCGTCGTAGACGGTCTCCAAAACGCCCACATACTGGCTGCGCCACCCCAGGCTCACATAGCAGTGGGAAACGAATTTGAGCTTTTTTCTGAATTCATCATCCATACAGGCGTATTTGGGGATCATCACCCGCACATCATATCGGGCAGGATCAAGAAATCCGGGAAGCGACCCCACCACATCCGCAAGACCCCCTGTCTTTATGAAAGGCACCGCCTCAGAGGCGACAAACAATACATTGATCATAAACCTACTCCATACAATCCCGAAGAGCATCCTCCACCATCTTTTCGGCTTCTTTCATGTCAAGATGGAAAACGAAGGAAATCTCGTCAAACAATTTTTTGCCGGCTATCTGGTAGTATCTGTCGTCTGCAGTCAGGATCTTTTTGCCGGCTTTTATACGCATCTGATTACCGTAATATACGGTTTTCAGTACTTCGAGTAATTTGGAGGGATCGGCGGATGTTACCGAATCCTTGTAATACTGGATACGGATCTTGTCGTTTTTTTCCCATTTGATCTCAATGTCAGGAATGGTATCAAGAAGCTCTTTCAGCTGTTCTTCGGTCATGATATCGCGAACCTTTGATCTGGGAGATTCTACCAGTGTGTAGACCACACTCTTTTTCTCGAGATTCGGGAGCAAGGTGTAATATAATTTTTCTGAACCTCTGCCTGCCATGGCTATCTCACTGATGTCCTCTACTCTGCATACACCGTTGTTTTCATGAAAGATGTAATCACCTTTCGCGTACATAAATACCTCGTCTTTCTGTTGAATATCCTCCATATCAGTCTTATTCATTATATATCAAAAAGCGCATATTTTCAAGAACAAATATGCGCTTCCATTCGGCTTGCAATTATAGTAAACGACAAAAGAATTTTATCGTTTACTATATCTTAATTCGTATCTACATCCACATTATAGACTTCTTTCTTATAAAAGATGTCATACAGCACGGGTACTATAAAGAGTGTCATAAATGTGGCATAGAGGAGGCCTGCGGCGACGACCACTCCCATTCCTTTGGTGAGGGCTGCGCCAACGGAATCCCCCATTATCATTGCGGTCATGGCAAGGATCGTGGTTAAGGCAGTCATCAGGATAGGGCGCAGTCTGTCACGCCCGGTGACAACTAATGCCTCATGTCGTGATAATCCGGAAAGCCGCATCTGGTTGGTATAATCCACGAATACGATACCATTGTTTACCACGGTTCCCATCAGCATCAGAAATCCTAAAAGACTGATCATTGAGATCTTCTCACCGAAGGCTGCCAGTCCGAATAATCCTCCGGTGAATGCCAGCGGAATGGTAAATATGACTATGAATGGCGACAGGAAGCTCTGGAACTGTGCCACCATAATAAGGTAGATGAGAAGGAAACCCAGCAGCGCCAGCCTTGACATATGCTCCACCATGTCAGTGACATTCTGAGTCTCACCGCCAAACTCATAATAGAAGCCCTCTGGCATCTCGTAAGCGTCCAGCCGTTCCTTTACCTCTCTGGAAATGAGGGCTGTATTATAACCGTCCTTTGTCACGGCAGAGACGCTCATGGTATGATCTCCGTTGGATCTGGCGATGGATTCGTAACCTGTCTCCGTGGTCACATGGGCAAACTCCGAGAGCTTGTGAATTTCCTTCTCAGTCTCGCCGTCGTCGTTTTTGACGTCCACCTCAAATTCCATATCAAGAAGATTTTCGCGGGTGAGGGGATCCGTCTCATCCACTACAACTACTTCCATATCGGCGTCGTCCACAGTCATGGTAACTGCCTTTTTCTGGGTTGTGAGGAGTGCGGATATCTCCTGATAGATGCCTGCGGTGGTAAGACCGAGGCTCGCGGCCTTGTCACGGTCTACGATCAAATGGAGGTCATTCTTTGCATCCTCCTGTCCGTTGGTTATCTCCTCCAGACCTTCATATTCAGAAAGGATATCCATGAAATCCTCGGATATGGTGAGAAGCTTGCCGGTGTCAGTTCCGTAGATATCGATCTCCAGTCCGTTGCCCAGAAGGGCTGTCATGGAACCCATCATTGAGCTGGAAACACCGATATCTCCCGGCAGATTTGCCGTGGCTTCCTCTATATCCTTTATCATTTTTTCGATATGAACTGCCTTTTTATGGTCATCGTCAGGCAGCACATAAACAGTGAAATTCTTAAAATCCGATGAGGCTGTACCAGAGCCGAGAAGCGCTGTCCGTCCCGATGAATCCATCACGCTGACATACTCCACACCATCGATTGCCATTACATTATCCATAAGCTCGTCCATCTCGGCAAATGCCTCTTCTTTTTCTGTGTCGTCAGGCAGCTCGGCAGATACAGCTATCTGCTGGCTCTTCACATCGGGGATCATGACTATTCCCATCTGTGTGATCATATAGATGGATATCGCCAGAAGCGCCACTGATATGACAAGTGGTACCGCCTTGAACCTAAGGCAGAAATTTAATGCCTTTTCATATACATTTTTCAGGTGATCGAAGAGAGTAGTCTTTTCCTCCTTCACATTCCTTAAAATTACGGAGCCCAGGGCGGGAACTACGGTCAGCGCCACGATGAGGGACGCCACCAGCGCGAAGGATATGGTAAGAGCGAAGGGAAGCATCATCTTTCTCACCAGTCCGTCGGTAAATACGATGGGCATAAAGACGCAGACTGTGGTGAGGGTCGAGCCTATTATGGCGCCTCCCACCTGCTTCGCCCCCTTCACGGAGGCCTTTGGGGCGGATAGCCCATTGTAGCGCAGCCTGTAGATATTTTCTATCACAACAATGGAATTATCTACCAGCATACCAATACCGAGGGACAGTCCGGAAAGAGACATCACATTTATGGAAATGTTGGCAAAGTACATGATGACGATCGCCGTAATAACCGAGAAGGGGATGGAGAATGCCACCACCAGAGTGGGTTTTATATCCATCAGGAATATGGCCAGTATCAGGACTGCGAGCAGCGCACCCCAGCCCATGGATGAGACGATGGATGAGATGATGATATCGATGTAATCTCCCTGATCGACCATGGTGGTGATATTGAGATTAGGATCCTCCTCCATCATGGCTGCAGCGGCATTCTTGTATGCCTTTGACACATCGGAAGTTCCGGCGACAGAGGTCTTGTAAATAGACATGATGATGCCGGGCTCTCCATTTACACGGGTATAGGAATCCATGGAGTCATCGATTATGGTCATATCCGCCACATCGGAAAGCTTTATATCTCCCACACCATCGATATTGCAGAGTACCATGGAATAGAGTTCATCGGCGCTCTCATAATTCTCGCCGATCTTCAGCATCCACTGCTGGTCGCTCTCGTCGTCTATATAGCCCGCGGGCATAGAGAAATTCTGGGCGTAGATCAGACCGGAGAGCGTGTCGAGGGAAAGGAGGGCGTTGATATTGGCATTATCCCTCACGGTCTTTACCGATTCCTCATAGCTCTCAAAGGCTGTCTCCAACTCCTTCTCGCCGTCCTCTATGGCAGAGAGCGCTGCAGAGAGCTTCGCGTCGCCGGAGCCAAAGCCTGCAGCAGCCTCGATCTTTCCTTCCTCGGCCTTTTTATAAGACTCTGTAATGTCTCCTATCTGCTCCATCACAGCGTTCACCGCTGCCTCAGCCGCAGCGATCTCCGTGGAGAGGTTTGCCAACTCTGTCTCTATCTGGGGCATACGCACATCCAGAACATTTACGATCTGCTTTAATCCCGCCACATCGATTGAGTCCGCAGTGGCCGCGATGGACGCGTCTATCCCGCTGCCCTCGGTGGCAGAGAGTCCTGCTACCACTTCTTTGAAATATGCCAGCTTTTCGGGTGAATCTATGGCGTCATAGATGTCAGCCGGCATACGATCCGAAGAGTACGGTGAGTACTCGCCGTACTGCTCCTCTATGGAGGCCACGGCCTTTTTCATATTCTTGAATAAGCTGTTTATCTGCTTAAAGGAACCCTTTATATCCGCATCGCTGTAGGCTGACTTTTCAGCCTCGAGGGCGCTCTTTGAAGCCTTCAGGCCGGCAAGGTTTGCCTCGTAGGCGGCCTTTGTAGCGAGGGCCTGATTAAGCCCCAGGGTTGCGTCGGAGAGCTCAGATGAGGCGTCGCTCCTGCTGGTCTCCAGTTCCTTCGTCTGCTTCTCCACTTCTTCTCTGGCGTCGGAGAGCTCTGCCTTTGCATCGTCCAGCTTTTCTTTTGCTTCGGCCAGCTTTTCATCAGCGGATATCAGTATCTTTTCGTTTATCTCATCTATCTTGTCACTGTTTAATCTGAGCTCCACGCTCTTTGTGACGAGTCCCAGCGGCGAAACCCTTGCCACGCCGTCTAATCTCTCAAAGCGTGGAGTCAGGGTGTTTTTCACATAGTCGGTGAACTCGTAAATATCCATGCCTTCATAGCTGACGGAAGTGTAGACGGTGGCGAGAGAGTCCATGGAGAGCTCGAGTATATTGGGGGTGCCCACGGTGTCCGGCAGGCTGCTTTCTATCTGATTGATGGCGGCGGAAACTTTTACCATGGCAGAGTCCATATTGGTGTTTTCCACAAACTGCAGAGTCACCATGCTGTAGTTTTCCGCGCTTGTAGAGCTGACAGACTCGATGCCTGTGATGCCCGAAAGGGCGTTTTCCATGGGTTTCGTCACATTCTCTTCGACTTTTTCGGGACCGGCGCCGGGGTAGGTAGTGATGACGATCATATAGGGGAGTTCCATCTCCGGGAGAAGGTTGGTCCGCATGTTCATCAGAGAAACGATGCCGATGACTATCACGGCGACCACTGCGACGAAAACGGTGTAGGGTTTCTTTACACTGGTTTTGATCATAATGTTTTCTCCTTAATAACGGCTATTGGTGCATTGCCATTGTTATGCTGTAATTATAAAAGCGGCTCAAGCTGCCGCATATAAACTGCGGCGTTGTCGGCGAGGGAGGTGTCGGGAAACAGCTCTGCCACTTTTTTATAGTACTCATAAGCCTCTTCGTACTCCCTGAGTTTTCTATGGCACTGAGCCAGATTATAGAGGGCGTTTCCGTCGTCGTAGCTCTCATCGAGGGCGATAATGCGCCCGTAATACTCCTTTGCCTCGGTAAGCTTTGATCGATTATAGGATTTATTAGCCAGCTCGTAAGTATTCTCCAGGTACTCGGTCATAATGCTCTCCGACAGGAATATGTAGGACTTCTTTCCATTCTTAGACAGGAGGGAAGTGTCCAGTGTATCCAACACACTGCCGGCGGCGTCGGAGTCCTCCGACGCGTAGGATACATATGCCGAAAGGAGAGAATCGTAAGCCGCTGTCACATCGTCGTAGCTCGCTATCTCATCATTCGCCTTCTGCAGTTCATCCTCCTTCTCGGAGAGCTGCTCCTCCAGTACCCTGATCTGCTGATTTTTGTCCGCGATGGTCTCGCTGGACTGCAGTGATATACTATTCGCCTCGCTGGCGGCATCCCGTCTGATGGTAGGAACCGCCAGATACCATACTATGGCAGCGCCGATGACGATACCTATGATAAAGTTATGGCAAACTGGGGCTACGAAGTAAGCGCCGATGCTACGGAGATGGATGTATTTAACACCATGCTTAAGGCATATGACAGTATGTCTGAGATGACTTCTACCGAGACGGCAGGCAGCTCTTTTGAAGAGCTTATGCCTACATATGCCGATTATCAGAAGGGTGTTGAGACAGGCGAGTCTGCTGCTAACATCGAGGGTATCCAGAGAACGGGCGATTACTCGCTTCGTATAGTTACAAACAGCGTTGATGCTTCATTCATTTATAACTTAAACATTGATTATATGATTTTTAATAATAAATATACACCTAATGAACGAAGACATACTATGGTTCTCACACCTCTTCTCACAAATGAGGTTCAACATGGACTCCTCCTCTGCGAGACAGATCTCGAGAACTTTAATAAGGTTTATTCCACCTCTCTTCAGCTAGGCACTTCATTAAAATTCATTTATCTTATGAAGCAGGAGCTCGCTATTCAGAATCGTCTTGAGCACACCATTGCGAACTTAGATACGACTTCTGAGAACACATCTTCTGCTGAGTCTCGTATCCGTGATACAGACATGGCTGATGAGATGGTTACCTACAGCAAGAATAACATTCTTGCTCAGGCAGGTC
>CALFUE010000164.1 GCA_937916345.1 uncultured bacterium | reverse complement strand
TATTTCAAGAAACACCGTACACCGGTAACTGATTCACAGAACGCCGAACGATAGTGAGGCGAGATCGGAGGGAGAGTATGGAGAATCCGGCAAACGGAATTAAAGATACAATGTGGCACTTCCTAAAGGACGGCGGGCAGAAAGCGAACATACCGGAGCTTAAAGATGCAGTTTACAGATTGATTCAAATGACCACGCAAAAGACCGCAGGACAGCCCGGACACGCAAAGGCTACCCATATTTCATGGGAGACGCTGGACATGGAACTATTCAGGATAGTTATTGAGGCTACCGCCCTTGTTCTTTCGGGAGAGCTTGACAAGTTGGAGGAGATCAATGCAAAAGAAGCAGCTAATAAATAAAGGGTTCGGATTTCTTTTCGAGATGGGAACCGGGAAAACCCTGACCTCAATAGCCACCATGGGAGCCATGTACCAGATGGGAGCCATTGAGAAAGTATTGATAGTAGCCCCGACCTCGGTGTGCCCGGTATGGCCGAAAGACATAGCCGAGTATGCAAATTTCAGATGCAAGGTCGGTGTGCTTACCGGAACAAAGGATCACCGCCTCCGGGAGCTTGAAGCGGTAAAGCATTATCCGCTTAAGGGCTTGAAAGTAGCGGTCATAAACTACGAAAGCACATGGCGAGAGGGCTTGTTTGAAGCCTTAAAGGAATGGGAGCCGGATCTGATCATAGCAGACGAGAGCCAGCGAATAAAGACTCACGATGCGCAGCAGAGCAAAGCCATGCACCAGCTCGGAGACATAGCCAAGTATAAGCTCATTCTTTCAGGAACGCCGGTGCAGAACAACGCTATTGATATTTTCAGCCAGTACAGATTTTTAGACCCTACGGTCTTCGGCATGAATTATTACGCTTTCAGAGGACGCTACGCCATCATGGGCGGCTTTAACCAGAAGCAGATCATAGGTTATAGAGACCTCGACAGCCTGATCAAGAAAGAGTATTCGATAGCGTACCGAGTAACCAAAGAGGAGGCTCTTGACCTGCCGGAACAAACATTCCTTACAAGGAACATTCCGCTGGAGGGAAAGTACAAAAACCTATACCAGAAGATCAAGAGAGATTCCTTCGCAGAGTTGGAGAACGGCGGGCAGGTAACAGCTCCGACGGTACTTACAAAGCTACTTCGCCTGCAGCAGTTCACAGGCGGCTTTATTCAGCCGGACGACGGACTGAAGCCAGAGTTTGTATTCGACGGGAAGCTCCTTGCTTTAGAGGACATCATAGACGACTATGTGTCCGGCGAGGGAAAGAAGCTGGTTATATTCTGCAGATTCAGGCCGGAGATAGACCTGATAACAAAGCTCATTCAGAAAAAGAAGATCGGGATGCAGGCCATATACGGAGACATCAAGATCGAGGACAGAGGCCCGATTGTTGACGACTTCCAGAAGAACCCGAAAACGATGATATTCCTTGCGCAGATAGACACAGCAGGGCTGGGGATAACCTTAACGGCAGCAGACACTTGTGTTTATTATTCGGCGAACTTCAATTACGCAGCATACAGTCAGAGCCTCGCCCGGATTCACCGTATAGGGCAGCGGAACACTTGCACCTACATCCATTTAGTAGTTGAGCACACCATTGATTCAGACATATACAAGGCACTCGAGCGCAAGGAAGATTTAGCAAATACCGTAGTAGACGACTGGAGGCGATTATTCAATGAAAATTGATTGGGAGACCACAGATCAGCGTTACGACATTCTTTACACGGATCCGCCATGGCAGCAGGGCAGAGGCGGCAAGAAGAACGCCAGACCGAACAGCTCCGGAACCTCCGTTCCATACCAGACCATGAGTGTGCCGGAGATTATGGACTTGCACCGCAGGATTTCAGAGAGGATCCTCGCCGAGAAGCACAACATATTCATGTGGACGATTGACAAGTACCTTCCGGAGACGGAGCGCATGATGGAGATGCTGGGTTACAAGGTACACGCAAGGCTGATCTGGGACAAGATAAACGGACCTGCCGCAGCCTATACGGTTCGATTTTCCCACGAATACCTGATCTGGTTTTTTAAGCCCGGACAGATTCTTATGCCGGACAAGGACAGGCGCGGAGCCTTCCCGACAGTTATGAGGGAGCCGAGCAGAAAGCACAGCCAGAAACCCGAGTGTGCCTACGAGATGATCGAGAGTATGTTTCCGGACGCAAAGAAACTTGAACTTTTCGCCCGGAACGAGAGAAAAGGCTGGGACTGTTGGGGGAACGAAGTATACATCGAAAGAGGCATGGGAACATGGCAATGTCCGAACTGCCAGAAGTTTATATCCTTCGGGAATGAACACTGCCACTGGTGCGGACAGAGGCTCGGATGGGAAACAAACATAACAAAATCACAACCCAAAAGGAGGAAAAAGAAATGAGTTGGTATTACAAGATCAGCCATCCCGAACACTTGAAGGATGGAGACGAAGAGACAGGCTTCGAGTCCTACGAGGATGCCTACGAGGCGATGACCGAAAGAATGACGGAGCTTGTGGATGAGATCGCAGAGCTTGAACTAGAGAAGGCGGATGAAGAGATCGAGAAGGAGATCGATTGGGAGGTGAGGGAAGATTGAAAGAGCAAAAGATCATATGGTATTCGCCGGAAGAAAAACTCCCAAGAGAAGACGAATCGGTTCTTGTGATGATTTTAGGGCAGAGCCACGGCGGCAACATTCATTATGACCACGCTTTATACCTTGCAACCTATGATGAATTCGGATGGTATCTCGGAGAAGAATTTGATGAACGGAGTGCAAATTTTGAAGTAATAGCCTGGGCGGATGTCCATGCATATGGAACTAAGGTTTGCGCAAAATGCGGAGAGATTTACACAGATGAAGATATATCCGAACTCAGCAGAATTGAACCTTTTAGTTTAGATCCCTTCATCTGCCCGGACTGTTACGACAATCTGAACGGAAAAGATTTAGAAGATCAGTTTAACGACCTAATGAAAGGAGAGTGAATGCGTGGTATCGGTCAAGGAATACGAAAAAGAACAGAAGAACGCAGAGAAGCTGATAAAGACAAGGAATAAAGCCTGCGCCCTTATAAGTGACGCTCAGGCTCGATACGTCAAGGAAAAGACCAGAGCAAGGAGTAAAAAGGCGGCAATGGAAAAGGATGCACTCCTCAATTCTCCCAGATATAAGTGCTTGAACATCTACAACAAGAAAGAAGAAATTCAGGACGATTATGGCTATGACGCAATCACAGAATCCGAAAGGGACAGGCTCGAAGAGTTATGGGATGAGAGAGAGGAAGTCCGGCACAAGAAAGATGATGCCGGCTTCTACAAGGATGAAGTGACAGAAGCATTAAATGAGGCATATGTCCACATAGCCGACATCTGGGAGAGTGAGATTGAGAAGTCCCGGGCAAAGATTAAAGAGTTTGAGGATTTCAGAAAAGCTGAAGTTGAACGAGGCGAAGAGTACGAGCGACTGATCGAGAAGCAGTACAACGAATTTGTAAAAGCGAAAGAGTGATATGCGGATTCAATCCGCTTCACGATAGCAACCCGAAAATCACAACCCTAAAACGAAAGGAGAAACGGAATGTTTGAAAAACTGTTTCAAAAGTATGACCGCTTACTCTTCTTCGACACGGAGACAACAGGCTTCGAACCGGAGAAGGTAGACCAGATCATCGAACTGGCAGCAATAGCCATCGACAAGGACGGCAAAACGCAGGAGATGGACGAATTCATTCATCTGTTCAAGATGAACGAACTGCCGCCGAAGATCACAGAACTGACAGGAATCCTCGACCTGACGCTTGCATCAGAGGGAATAGAGGAGTACGAGGCACTAAAGAAGTTCGTAGATCTGATGCAATGCGGCGAAGGAGACACGCTCCTGGTAGCACACAATGCCCAGTTTGACCTTCAATTTTTAGCATACTCAATCTACCGAAACAGAGAGAAGGGTAAGGGATGGATGATACTCCTGAACGAGTGCGACTACCTCGACACGCTGACAGTCTACAAAGACCGCAGGAGATACCCTCACAAACTGGAATCAGCGATAGCCGAGTACCACCTGAGCGGAAAAGTCGTAAACAGCCACAGGGCGATTGACGACTGTCTCGCATTGTTCGAGGTAACAAAGGCGATGCAGGAAGAACGGGACGACCTCGAAAAATACATAAACATTTTCGGAGTCAACCCGAAGTACGGGATCAGCGGATCCACTTTGAAGAAGGTTATTTACCATAACCAAGGATTCAACAACAGCATGACAGCGCCGGAGCAGACGCTCCCGGCCATTATAGCAAAGGAAAGGAGATAACGATGGCGGTATTAGACGACAAGCTCCGCGAGTATCAGAAGATCCTTGAAAGAAAGGACGAGCTCGCAGAGCAGACCAAGGTAAACAACGCAGCAAAGGACGAGCTGGAGCAGGAGATCTGCCAGATGATGATCGACGAGGAAAAGCCCAGCCAGATTGTAGACGGCTACAATTTCAGCTTAAAGCAGGAAACGATGTATTCCAAGCTGGGCGAGGACAAGCTGCAGGAGAAGGGAATTGATTTCTTCGAGGTATTAAGAGAACAGGGACTCGGAGACATCATCGTTGAGAGGGTAGATCCAAGAACCCTTAACAGCACCTGCAAGGGCATTGTTGAGGAAGCCGGGGAGCTTCCCGAGGAACTTTCCGAGGCACTTTCCATTTACGAGAAGTTAGGACTGTCTCGGAGAAAAGCGAACACAAAGGCGCTCGACAGAGCAAAAGCAAACAGGGAGGAATAAGGATATGAGCGAGAATAACATGGAGTTTATGAGAACGGTTGAGATCAACGGCGTAAAGATGGAGATTGACCTCCGCAGCGCAAGACGGATTGACACTTTCAAGGTCGGGGACGATGTAAAGCTCCTTAAGAAAGGCGATCCGACATCTTCTTACAGCGATAAGGAAGATAAGATTTACCCGGGCATGATCGTTGATTTCGCAAACTTTCAGGACTTGCCGACAATGGTAGTCGCCTACTTCGAGGAAGGCGGCTGGGGATCCTTGCCGACGATTCAGTTTTTATACTACAACGAGCATACGACCGGCTGGGATCTGGTTTATTGCGACAAGAACGAGCTTAAGGTTTCCGAGCAGAGCATCCTTCAGAAGTTCGACCGGGAGATTGAGAAAAAGCAGCGGGAGCTGGATGAGCTTGTCGGAAAGAAAGAGTATTTTATTACACACTTCATGGTCGGAAAGACCGCCGCAGACATTAAGGAGGACGAAGCATGAGAGACTACGAGCAGATGGAGCTTGATATGACGCTGGAAAGCGACAGGGCTCTGAAAGACAACATTCAGGAAGTAGCAAGATTTGCGCTGGGGCAGTTCGTGCAGAACGAGCACCCCAGCACGGTCAGAAACAGGCACGAGGGCTACGGAATAGCAGCAGAATATTATTCCAGCCTTCAGAGATCAGACAAGGCGGTCGGGGTAGAGATGAAGTCGATGCTTTCCCTTCTTCCGAACGGCGACGGAGATTTTACAAACATCTGCGGAAGCCTTTACAATGCGGCGATTGATACCGCAGTAGCGGCGATCAGGCTGGCGGCGCAGAGCCGCAGGATCATGGAAGATATTTATGGATCCGAACCGCCTACGCCTTTAGAGGAATACGCAAAGAGCCTTGAAGATGATTCGGACGGATTCGAGGAAGCAGAACCCACGGAAGCAGAGGAAATGGAAACCACAGAAAGCGAGGGGGACTAAACCATGGCAGAGAAGAAAAACGAAGTAGCAGTAACGGCAGCAAAGTTTGACCTGCAGACCCTTACGGGGGATTTTGCAGAGGCTATCGCAGAGGAAATGGACGGGCTCGGCTCGATTCCTTTTGACAGGGTAAAGATTCCATCAGGCGGCGGCCTTGCGTTTGAGGTTCCGGGAGAGGATGAGGAAAGCCCGGACATGGTTAAGGAACTCGTAGGAATTATTCTGCACCACCACCCGATCAACGCATACTGGGCAGAGAAGTTTCAGGGCGGCAACGAAGCCCCGGACTGCTCCAGCATTGACGGCAAGACCGGAGTTGTAAGAGAGACCGGAGAGATCAGAAGCTGTGCCGATTGTCCCTACAACAAGTTTTCGCCGGACGGAACAGGGAAGGCTTGCAAAAACATTCACAGAGTTTACTTCTTAAGAGAGGGCAACCCTGTGCCGCTTATCATTTCCATGCCGCCCACTTCCCTGAAATACATGAGAGACTACATCGGCAAGAGGATCCTGCTTAAGGGAATGCGCAGCTACGACGCGATTACCAAGATCACCCTGAAGAAAGAGAAGTCGAGCGGCGGTATTGATTACAGCCGGGCGGTATTTACCTTTATCGACAAGCTGACGGACGAACAGAAAGAGGCAACCAAGGCCATGGTAGAAAGCCTGAAGAACGATTCTTCGGTAGCGGTTGATGATTCCGATTACAACACCGCACCGGCGGCAGGAGACGCAGGCGACGGATTTGTGAATGTGCCGGACGGGAATGTAGAGGATTTGCCTTTCAACTAAAACATATTGCTTTCAGGATCCGGGCGGGGCGCTTGCCCCGCTTTGGAGCCGGAGCGGAAAGAGGTCGCATGAAAAAAGTTTATATCATTTCGAGATACAGAGCAAAGAGAAAAAGACAGCAGGAATTTAACATAGCGGTGGCGCAGTATTTCGCCAGAGAGACGGTTATGGAAGGTAAATTGCCGATTGTACCCCACATCTATTTTACGCAGTTTCTGGACGATTCTGACGAGGATGAGAGGGAATGCGGGTTAGGCCTCGGAATACACGCCCTCCGCCATTGTGACGAGTTCCTGCTTGTTGTTATTGACGGAATAATCAGCGAGGGGATGAGAGCGGAGATTGCGGAAATTTCAAGGCTTAAGATTCCGGGTCGAATTGTAACCCTGACAAGGAAAGAGCTTATAGAAATGGTTAAGAGATCAAGGTAAGGGAGCGATGGCGATGGTAGCAGAGCAAATAAACATCGACGAATTTGTCGATTATGCCGCAGAATACAGAGCTGTGCTTAAAAATCCGAAGATCACCGGCGACCGCATAATGGGAAAGTGTCCCTTCCACGACGACAAGAAAGATTCCTTTACCGCAGACATCAGGACGGGAAAGTGCCATTGCTTCACGGGCTGCATTGATGGGAATTTCGTAACATTCTGGTCGAAACTAAACAGCGTTGATACGAAAGAAGCCTATAAACAGATCCTCCAGAAGTACGGCAGATATCAGGACCCGGAAGAAAGGAAGCAGGAAAGAAAACCCAGCCTTGAACCGCTCACAATTCAGGAGTACGCATTTCACAAGAGGCTGCCCGAGGAATTTCTGAAGGATGTGTGCCGGGTTGAGACCGGCAGAGACAGAGACGGAACGCAGTTTCTTAAGATGCCGTATTACGACGAGAGCGGAGCAAAGGCTCCCGTATTCCGAAAGAGATACGGATCAAAGGAATTTCGATGGAGCTACGGATCAGCGGGAAAACTTACCCTTTACGGATTGTGGCGACTTCCGGCGATCAGGGAGAACGGCAGCGTTCTTCTTGTTGAAGGAGAGAGCGACACGCAGACCTTGTGGCACTTAACCTTTCCGGCGTTGGGTGTCCCGGGAGCGAGCAATTTTAAGGCTCCGATGGTTCCGGCGCTTGATGGGCTAAAGGTATATATCCATGTTGAGCCAGACAAGGGCGGCGATACATTTCTTGAAAAGGTGTGCCGGGTATTACATGAAACAGGATTTGCAGGCGAAGTATTCACATGGAGCTGCAGGGCTTACGGAGTAAAGGATCCCTCGGAGCTTTTCTTGAACGAAGGCAAAGAGGAAGCAGCGGCGAAGATCCAGAAAGCCCTGCGCAAAGCAAAAAAGATTGAGATTGACGACATTACGGACTATATCCCGGAAGCAATAAAGGGAGCACCGGTTAATTTAAGACAGCCGGAAGGATGGCTTTATTCAGAAAAGGGAATAAGCCACATTGATGAGAAGAAACTGACACCGACCATGGTGTGCCGGACGCCGATCATTCTTACCCAGAGGCTTAAGAGCCTCGAGACCGGAGAGGAAAAGATCGAGATAGCGTTCAAGAGAGACGGCAGGTGGCAGACCGCCATCTACCCGAGATCCACGGTATTTACAAGCAGGAGCATAACCGTACTTGCAGACCTCGGATGCACGATCACAAGCGAGAACGCAAAGCAGGTTGTGCGGTTTTTAGAGGGGCTGGAAGCCGAGAACATAGATATTATCACAAGGGCAGATTCCACAAGCACCTTCGGCTGGCAGACAAGGGGGAGATTCCTTCCCGGACACGCCGACGATGTTGTTCTGGATATTGAGCCATCGCTCAGGGGATGGGCGGCAGCCTACCACGCCAGCGGAACCAAAGAAGAATGGATCCAGATGATGAAACCGCACAGGCAGCGGGATAAGTTCAGATTCATTCTTGCGGCAGCGTTCGCAGCGCCGCTCCTCAGGATCCTTTCACAGAGGATATTCTTTGTTTACAACTGGGGCGGCAGCAAGGGCGGCAAAACGGCAGCATTAAAGGCGGCTCTTTCCGTTTGGGGAGACCCAGAGCATTTGATGGTAAACTTCAACGCTACGCAGGTAGCCCTCGAACGAATGGCCGGATTCTACAACGACTTGCCGATGGGGATTGATGAGCGTCAGCTTGCCGGGAATAAGCAGGAAAACATAGAAAAGATTGTCTATATGCTTGCATCAGGAACCGGCAGGGCGAGAGGCAGCAAGGGCGGCGGTCTGCAGCAGCTTAACACATGGAGAACGGTGTGCCTTGCGACAGGAGAGGAACCGTTATCGACGGAGACCAGCCAGACGGGTGTCTCTACCAGAGTTCTGGAGATCTACGGCGGGCCGTTTACCGAGGAAAAGGAAGCCTCCCTCATGCACCAGCAGACAGCTCTTTGTTACGGACACGCAGGGAACATTTTTATTGACAGGGTTATGGAGACCGACGAGCGCAGCATAACGGACGCTTACGGCAAAATGACCGAGGAAATATACAAGATCGCCAACGGGACGCGCGGAAGCCATATCGCAGGCATAGCGGCGGTTGCGCTTGCAGATGTTATGATTGACGGCTGGATTTTTTCAGAGGCGCGTCTGCCCGAAGCTGAAAGCGACAACGGCAAATTATTACTTACCTACACCGAAGAAAGCTGGAGGCGAGCGGTGCAGATGGCAGAGACGATCATCCGGGAGCAGTTATCCTCCGGAGTTGCAGATGTAAACGAAAACGCTACCCAGTTCATAGTTGACTGGATCCTTTCAAACAGGGGGCAATTCGGAGACAAGGCGCTCGGAACCTGCCTCGGAACCATAAGCGAGATGGAGGGCAAGGCGTATATATTCCCGAGCATACTTAATCAAGCATTGCAGAAAGCCGGTTACAGCCCGAGGAAAACGCTCAAGTATCTTGCGGACAATAATTACATTGACAGTTCTCCGAAGCCGAACGGCGGGAAGGAGTATTGTGTCCGAAAATGGTTTGACAACAGGACTTGCAGGTTTGTGTGCTTCGATCTTAACCCGTTCACAAAGAGATCGGATCCTTTGAACGAGGATGAGGCTGCAGCAGACATGGATGGATTCAGACCGATTGATGAGTCCCAGCTTGATCAGTTACCTTTTCAGGACGACGAAAATCCCTTTGTAAAGGACGAGAAGAAGGAAAATTTCAAGCAGGAGGAGCTTCCGTTTTAGCTTGAAATTCCTTACGCCTAACAATTAGGCGTAAGGTTAGGCGTAAGGTTAGGCGTAAGGCGAAAAAGTGAGCAAAATCAAGGCTTTAGATAGCCTATTTATATATTCCTTACGACATTACGCCTATTTATAGGTATTATGACGCGAGGAATTTGCAAACTTTTTTGTGTATCGCTGAAAAGATTTAGGTATGTATTTCAAAATTAGGCGTAAGGCGTAAGGAATGACCGCAAAGCCGCATAAAACAAGGAGGTGTCGCATTACGCCTACGAAAAACAAAAGGCGTAAGGATTTAACAGGCGTAAGGAAAGGAGACGGCCATGGAAACCGAGCAGGAATTAAGGAAAACCCTTGAAAATACGCTATCGAAGTACCGGACAAACAAAGAAAAAGTGTCCCCAGAAGATTTAGCCGGAAGATACAAGATAGCGTTCGACAAATTAAAGGATCAGCTTAAGGGACTTACAAGCGACTACTTGATGCAGATCGCAATGGCAGATTTCAGGATCCTGCAGAGCGACAGCGACGGAGTTATTCAGGGCTTCCAGAATTGCATTGATAATTTTGGAACCGGGAAGAAAGCAGGCAGGGCGATCTTTAAGAATTATTCAATTCAGGAGCTGGAGCAGATAGGCGCGGAGCTGAAGGCAGAGCTTGAAAAGATATACAAGCCATATTTTGACAAGCACACTTGCCTTTACATAACGGAACCCTGCCTTGCGGATCCACCGCAACCCCCGGCAATATACAACGACTTGATAGATCAGTTTTACGATCTTGAAGCGGAAAGGTGGGAGACCAGAGAAAAGCCAGATTGTGGGGCGGTATTGATGTTCATTTCAGACAAAAAAGGAGGCGGTTGCTGATGCAAAGTGATTTCTTTCAAGCGTTAAAAGATTTTGGGACAACGACGAATGAGGCGGCAGAGGCAATAAGCCGAGCGATGAAAAAGCTGCCGCCACCCGGAGACGAGGAAATTATATTGATATCTATGAACCCATCGCTGAACTTTTTACAAAAGAGGCAGCTTATCAAGCAAATAAGGAGGATGCAGCATTGAGTACATGGTGTGAGGTAACTTTTGTTTATTACGGGAACGGCGAAGCACAGGCGATGATTACCGCCAGCAAGGAAGCAGAGGAAAAGCCCGGAAGCACTCGAAAGCAGACCAAAAGCAAAACGATATATACGGAATGGTTTGAGGGAAAGGAAAAAGCCGAGGAAGCCGTAAAAGATTTCAAGGAGGCGGTCAGATGAAACCACTTGACAGATTCCCGGACGAAGCCGCAGCCATTGATTACCTGATTCAGATAGGCAAGGCAACGAACAGGACGGGAGCGAGAAAATATTTGAAAGCCCGTGTGCCGCTTGAACCGAAGTACCAAGAGAAGATCATGAAGTACCTGAAGAAAAGATATCCGAAAGCCTATATCTGGAAAGCGGCAGCAGGACCGTACAGCCGAGGCGGAGTGCCGGACATTATAGCCATGATCGACGGCAGGTTTTACGGGTTCGGGGTAAAGCGGCCATATTACGGGAAACCTTCAGATCTCCAGCGGCAAGCCATAAAAGCGATTCTTGCAAACGGCGGCTACGCCGGAACGGTGTGCTTCCCGGAAGAAGCAGAGCGGATCATAGAAAGGAGCAGACAATGAGCGAAAAAGTTAAGTACACATGGGAGACACAAGCAGACAGGGAAATCTGGGAACATGACGTGTTCGATACCATAGACGAGTGTCTCCGGGATGCATGGCAGAATTACGAGATTGAACCCGGAACAAAGATTGCAATAGGAATTTGCGAAGATTATGTGCCGCATATTGATGTTGACTTTTTTCTGGAAAGAGTGGGCGAGGACGCTTACGAGGAAGTAGGCGAAGTTGCAGAGGACTGGCCATGTTTTGAGAGCCGAAAAGGTTATTACTGGCTTGGTAAGACGAATCAAGTTCCAAATTTTTATCACATATTACCGTTAGCAGATCTTTACGAAGTAGGGGACTATTCAAAGGAGGAATAAGCAGGATGGAAGATAACATTTTCTATACAACCCACGAATTAAAGATATTACCGAAGTGGTTTGACGATGTAGCGAACAAGGTTAAGAATTTCGAGATCAGGAGAGCAGACAGGACTTTCAGGGTCGGAGACAGACTTCTTTTGAGGGAGTACATAAACGGCAGATTTACCGGGCGCAAGGTTACGAGGGAAATTGAATACATATATCAAGGCGACGGAACTTACGGACTTTCAGAAGAATTTTGTATTTTGGGGTTGAAGCGGTCTGTGCCTACCGTAAATATGCAGCAGAGCGGAACGGGGATTCAGATCGGCTATGTTGAGAGCCTGACAATTTGAGAGGAGGACGATTTATGAACAAGGATATAAACCATACACTTATGGCGCTGGTTCCCATTCTGCAGGCGAACGGCGAAAAGGTTGTTAAAATTGAGGCGGTTCAGGACTGGTACATGGCAAAGGGCAAGGAATCTCGGGAATATTGCAAAGAGGTGGCAGAGATTACTTACGAGAACGGGCACAAGCGTTATGCGGATATCGGCGGCGACGCAAACCTTACAGCCCTTTATGATATTCTTGCCGTTATTCAGGAGATTAAACACGGAAGCGGAGCTATTGAGAGGATAGAGCGAGGCATATACGAGATGCCGGAGGTGTGCCGATGAGTTGGAAAGAGGAATGGGAAGATTGTTGTGGAAATTGCGAGTTTCACAGGAAAGAGGACGGCGAGTGGGTATGCTCCTGCGCCGATTCGGATTGTTACGGGTGTATAACGGAGTACGGAGACGGACCCTGCGACGCATACCAGAACAGGAGAACACCGACTCAGGCGAGGAATATGAGGAGGGATTATCATGATTGATTTGATCATTTCAGGCGGCGCCGGATTTATTCTGGGTACTTTTTTCGGGATAGTTTTGATGGCCTTGATGGCAGCGGTTGGGAGGGATGGACATGACGAGTAGCCTTTTTGATTACGGGAGAGACCTCGCGGAAGTTTTTACCGGAGCGTACCTGAATACGATATGCAAAGGACTGCCGGAAGAAAGGGCGGTGCAGATTGCTTACAGCGCAGCCACGATTTATGCGACGCTTAATAAGCCGCAGCCGCCGATCAGGATCCAGCTTGACCCGGCTCCAAAAGAACAGCCAAAGCCAGAGAAGAAACCAAAGGGAAAGGACGGTAAAAAGGATGAATAGATACGAGAGACGGCAGCAGGCAAGGAGAGAAAGGAGGCAGGCGGCCTTCAGGGAGCAGATGGCACAGGATATACAGCCGGATTTTTCAGACGTTCCGAACGGCACGCTGTGTCAGAGCATACAGATGTTGATCGGGGAGCTTAGGGATAGAGGATTCCCGATGTACGACTTCGACCACAAGGAGCGGAGCCTGCAGCAAATTCAGATTTTAGGGGGCAAGATTTATTTTTTGGCAGCACCAGAGGAGGGAGAAGCGGATGAAGAAACAACGCAAGCAGATGAGGGAATTTGACGAGAGGCTTTCAGATGAGGCAGAACTCTTAAACCAGTACTTGTTTCAGTACCGGGACTGCATCGCCAAGAAAAAATCTTTGGAGCGCAGGAAAGACGAGATCCGCAGAGAGTTTTCCCCGCTTAAAAGCCCGAACCTTGACGGAATGCCAAGAGGCAGCGCATCAGGCGACGGCGTAGCAGTGTCTCTTTTGATCCGAATTGACGAGATCGACGAAAAGATTGTCGAACAGATGAACAGAGCCTCGAAACTTCTTTCGGATATCATGAACATAATAGACCTGCTGCCGGAGAGCACACCGGAAGAAAATCTTTCAAAGGCGATTATTGAGAACCGCTACATTGACCGGATGGGGTGGGATCGGGTGTGCCGGGAAAACCATTGTAGCAGGAGTAAGACGAGCCGCTACTGGAAGAAAGGGCTTTACACATTGCTGGAGTTCAAAAAGGTTAAGAAGATTCTTGCCGATTTTTACCGAGAGGTGTAGCGCATTGTATATACATTTTCTTGAAACAGACGCAGATGGCGTTTATAATATTTTTTTGAAAGGAGCGAAAGAGCGATGGAAGAAAAAATTTTGACAGCAGAGGAAAGAATGGAGGAGTGTGCCGCACACCCCGAGAAGGAACAGATCTTCGCACTTGAAAAAATGTTGAGCGAAGCAGGCTATCCGTTCTACTTCAATTACCGGCAGGATTTGAGACCGACTCCGCTCGGGCAGATGGATCCGGGAGCTATTGACTGGGATTCCTACGGATTTTTGATCGAGGTCGGCAGGCTTGCGGGCTATGATCTTGCGGAGATTTCCGTAACCTTCAGCACCGGAAACAACAAGAAATTGTTGGAGCTTCTCGACATGAGACCGGCAAAGGATAAGCCGGATGCAAAAGCCGAGGACGGAGAGCTTACCGTAGATTTGACCGCAGAGCAGTGCATGGGGATCATCGGGAAATTTTTTGAGGGATAACCTCGCAGACTGTGCCTAAAAGCGCAGCGAAGGAATGTTAAAAATGAAAAGGCAGCAGGGTTTTTCAAGATCCTGCTGCCATTTTTTGACTACTTAAGTATATTTACTTTTCGATAATTTCCTCGATGGGAACGCCCAGAGCATCAGCTATTTTTTTAACGGAAGCAACCGCAGCCATATTGATGTCGTTCTTCCTTTGTTCGTAAGTTTCGATTGTACGGTAGGAGATCCCGACTTTTTCGGCAAGTTGCTTTCTGGTAAGACCGGCGCTGTGCCTGACCACTTCCAGAGGCGTGGGGTTCGGATTTTTTTTAGGCATCAGGCTCGCTCCTTTCGTTCAGAATTTTTTTGATAGGAGTATGCAGAGCTTCAGCCAGAGCAAGGACATCCTCGACCGGGGAACGATTTATATTGCGGTTGCCCTGTTCGCAGGCTTTGATTGTATTCACGCTGACCCCGGAAAGTTCTGAAAGTTTTTGACGGGTAAAGCCGGCAGCGCGGCGGGCTGATTCAAGCGGCGTAGGGTTTGGGTTGAATTTCGGCATATCGCTACCTCCAAAATTTTTTTGAAAGAACAGCCGGAGCAGGAGCGCCCCGGCTTTTTGATTATACGGCTAAAGCCGTATTTTGTCAACGACTGTAACGGTAACGGAGCGGAACATAGCCACCATCGCCGCCAAACACAGGTGTGGCTTTCAGAACCCGATCAAGGCAGCGCTGCAGGTAGGTAAGCGGCAACCCGAAGGATTTATAGCCGGAATAAATTGTTTCGTAGTAGCTGGGGCTGGGATCATATTCAGCGCCGGAGCGATTCATGATGTAGACCATAGCGGTGACTGT
Organism: uncultured bacterium; assembly: GCA_937916345.1. Lineage (GTDB taxonomy): Bacteria > Bacillota > Clostridia > Lachnospirales > Lachnospiraceae > RGIG6904. The sequence continues at coordinate 10,945 of CALFUE010000164.1, read as the reverse complement.
CTCCCCGGATTCCATGACAACCTCAATTTCTTCCTTTCGGTACAGAGACGGGAACCCCTCGTAGCGATCAAGATTTTTTTCGTCCCTTTCGGAGATTTCCCAAACGCCGACCGGGCAGTCTTCACCGGGCTGTGGCTCAATACTTGCAACGCCGTAGAATTTCAGGCGATAATTTTTGATAACGCCGGATCCGTAAACGGTAGCATCGGGGCAGCGGTAAGACATCTGCTGCAGATGGAGATTTGAGCCGTAGCATACATATAATTTTTTCATAATGAGTCCTTTCTGCCCGGTTTTCCCGCCGGGCTCGGGCTATAATTTTTTTTAGAAGTTCCAAGTAACACGCTCGGGGACGAATACGGCTGTGCCGTGAAACGGCAGATCCGGCTCCCCATCAAAATTGTTATTCAGGGCAGAGCAGAGATGAGCGGGGCGGTTAAGTCTGGGGTCAACATCTTTCCAGAGGTTCCCGGCTTCGTCTTCATACACCGGACGATCCCAAGAGTCCATGCCCTTAAAGGTTAAGATTTTTTCAGCCATTGCACACCTCCTTAAGCGTATTCTTTGAAATAAATTTGTTCCAGCAGCACAACCTTTTCCCGGAGATCGGTGCAGGCTTTCAGGGTTTCCTTCAGAGGATGATCCAGCAGCGCCGAGTAAGGGATCGCATCAAGCATTTTTTCATAACGCTCTATATCCGGCAGCTTGAACCACCAAGCCTTATATTTATTTTCGTTTTCTTCCGACCAGCGGCAGATCGTTTTCATTGCTTCGTCCGGGATATAGGTTTCCGGATTCTTGATATAGAATTTGATGCGCCCGGCTTCGGATATGTGTCCGATGGTTTTATAATCGCCGTTTTCCGTAACAGCTTTGTTACAGAGAGTGATTCCGTTTCCGAGGCAAGCCCCGAACAGTTCAAATTTTTTTGTTGCCATAATATGTGCCTCCTTTATTTTTCTACAAGATTTTTTGCGTTATCGCCGCCAAAGGTAAACGGAACACCGGCGACATCTTCAAACTTATATTTCCATGCGCCGCCATAGTAATGGAGATCCACGAAGTACAGATATCTGCTATACCACCAGCACCAGTAACGGCATCCTTTTTTGAATTTCAGCATAACGATCACCTCCTCGCCTCGCTTAATTTGTTTAATAAGTTTCGGAGCGTTTCGAGCTGATCCCAGTTCAGGAGCTCACGCTGGAAGTCGCGATCCGCTTCATAAAAGATTTTTGTTTCTTCCTCTTCCGTAGAAGATTCGATCATTCTTTTCAGGTAGTTCATAAAAGGCTTTGTTTTCATAAGCGGCAGTCCTTTCTTTTTGTTTAGTACGGTTATAACCGTATTTGTTTTGTGGTCGTATAATAACTCTGAAAGCCGGAGCGGTCAAGTCTTTTTTTAGAAAAATTTTTGAGCCGCCCCGGGATGGTTCAGCACTACGCTGTAAAGATTGTTCCGAGCTTCTTGTAAAATTTGATAGCCACGATCTCGGCGTAAAAATTGTTGAGCATAAAATTGTGACGGGCTTCTTCTTCGTTCGCGCCCCTTGCGGATCCGACAAGATTCTGTGTCCGTTTCCCTCCAGATGCAGGCATTGTATAATGTACTTCGTATTCGTTGACCGGCAGCAGCATTTCTTTTTCATAGCGGTCGATTTGTTCCAGCGTAAGCCATTCTGGCTTTTCGGATTTTTTGAAGCTGTGCCAGTAGGCACGCATCAGGGCGATATGATCAGGCACATTCTGTGCCCAGAGATTTTTTTCATACCGGCAACCATTTCCGAGAAAGTAGTTGCAGTCCATCTGCAGGCGGCTTAAAAATTGATACCGGAATTTTAAGGATTCTTTTTTGATTTCGTTTGCTTTTTTCATAAGAGCACCTCCATTTTTTAGATTGTTGACATCAGGAAAATAAAGCAGAGATTCATTGCTATAATCAGGATCCCGTAAACAATTTTTTTGAACATATTTTTACCTCCGATTTTTTGAAAATTTTTTGTTGCCCGGTTTCCCGGAATACCGCCCCGGGGGATCGAACCCCGGGAGACTTCGCACCAGCGCGGCAGGAATTTTTTTGAAGATCAGTCCCAAGTATTTTGATAAACCGACTGACCGCCCCAAGGGCGAACCGTACAATAATCGGTTTTGATATAGATGCCGTCGTCGTAGTTGGATTTCATAACCATTTTTTGAACCGGGTCATTGATCTTGTTTTCAGGATCCGCCACAACCCGCTCGGAGCCGCCGCGCTCGGTTTCTACTACGCTGAGTCCAATCCGCTGAATTTCGACCTTGCAAGCCGAGAGGATTTTTTCAACCCGGAAAAATTCAACGATGGTCATGTTGTAGCCGAAACTGCCGTAGAAGATATCCCCGACCTTTACGCCGTATTTATTTTTTGGAGCACTTGCAGCCGGAGCGGAAACCTGTGTCGGAACGACCGGAGCTGCAGCGGAATTTTTGGAGAGTTCCAGCGCCAGCGCCATGCGCTCCTCGGTATTTTTGGCGTACCATAATTTTTTTACGCCATGCCACCGAAACCCGAGATTTTTTAAGCTGTCTCTAACTTCGCTGGTGGGCTTGCTTTCAAAAGTAAGTTCGATCCCGTTAAATTGATTGTTGATTGCCATCGTACACATAAGCGTTACCTCCTAAAATTTTGATTATTGCGGCACTATTGCCGAATGCCCGGATCCGGAGTCGAACCGGATTTTTTAAGAACCGCCCCGGGCAGGGAGCCGGGATCCGTTCAGTGGAACGGAACCTCCTCCCGGCGTTGATAATTGTAGTAGCCTTGACCTGCGGGTCTATACAGATCGCCGGAGCGACCGAACCGCCACGCCGCATCCCCTTGTAACCTTTTAATGAAAAGTTTGTGAGGGTTTTTGAACATTTCGCCCGTCCATCCCATACGGTTAAGCCATGTCCGCATAGCGAATTTTTCATTGCCGTCGATCATGATGGGATTTTTGACGGCGCGGATATTTTTCTGGGTAAGCGCGCTGGCGTTCATTGACAGAACCAGCAGGACATAACCGCGAACCACTCCGGCGTGCAGGGAAGAATTGAAAGCCCTGACCTCAACTGTGTTTGCCGGAGTTCCCAGCGTTGAGAAAAAGCGGTGGAGGTTCAGGATATGATAGCGGCTATTATTGTAATGCTGCTCCATAGCCCGCTCCGCATTTGAGTAACCATAAAACCGATACCAAGCATCCCGGAGCTGTTCGAAGGTTTCCTTGCCTTGTTCCACATCGAGGTGCGACCAGCGTTCCTGAATTTCCAGTTTGCAGAGGTAGGCAAATACGGCCTCTATGGAGAACACATCGGCAAAGGTCTGCTCGTCGAGCCAGGCCCACTTGAATGCATCCAGCATACGTTCCTTCCTGACGGGGTCGTCCTCGTCCACAATCTTCATCACCTCGGGCACGAAGTCATATAGGTTACTAAGGCTGAAGTCGTGTTGGTCGTTGGTGCGAATCATGTCCTGCACCTCACCCTCGCCTTTCACGAAGTCTCCGACCTTCCAACCCTGCTTGCGGGCAATCATGGCGGTCATCAGATTCGTTACATCCAGATTCATCTGATACCATCGACGCATAAGCGAATCAGGACAATGCTGTATGCAATGCTGGTAGTAGAGAAGCAAAACTTCGTCCTCGGCATACCATTCCTTCCGTTCGGCATTCTGGGCAAAGTCGCGCACGAACTGGATGAGGAATTCGGGATAGGCAGTCTGTCCGAGGTCTATCTCGGCGGCCTTCTCCATGAGATCCAGCAGTTCCTCCCGACTGTAGTTGCCATTCGGTTCCAATTCTGCTTCGTTGTTGCGCAACAGGCGCACCAGATTGCGGCAGTCGTGCCCGAGGAAGAGGACGCGTAGCAGGTTTTCATCCCGCCCCCCCATCTCTGTCTGCAATTCCTCGCGCAGTTTCTGTATGCTGTAGCCAGGGTGTGTGTCCGACAGTTGTAACTCGGGCACACCAGCCATTATGCAATAGTAGTTAGCCATTTCTCATTTTCTCATTCTCTCATTTTCTCAATCTCTCAGAACAGCATCTCTACGAGTTGAGGACGCAGGAAGGCCTTGAAGTAGCTTTCGAACTCATCCTTGCCGAACTGCACCTTGTAACTTCCGTCTTCGGGCTGGATGGTGAATAGACTTTGTACACCGTTCACCTGCTCGATTTTCAAACCTTTATCCAAAAGTTCCTTAGCATGTTTCATGAAGTAAGCCTTCAGGCTCTCGGCATCAGCCGTGGCTATGACGGGCTGTTCTCCTGCCCATTTCTCTGCCAACGAAACGGCAAACTTCCCAAGGAAGTCCTTGTCCTGAGCCAACTTCTCCACTTCGCTGCCCACAACCTTGTCGGTCAGTACATTGACCACCTCGCTCTTCAGCGCATTCAGTGCCTGACCGGTGTACAGTTTCAGCTCGTTCTTCGTGTTCGTGTCCAGTTCGGCTGCCTTCTTCTTGGCCACCTGTTCGATGGTCTGAGCCTGTTGCTTGGCCTCAGCCACAATCTTTTCGGCCTGGGCCTTGGCTTCGGCTACGATGCGCTCTGCCTCCTGCTGGCCTTTCTCGACCCCCTCACGATAAATTTTCTCAGTGAGTTCTTGAATCTTTTCCATATATATAATAATGATTATTTTATATTTCAGGCGCAAAGATACGAATAAGCGAGCGATTTCCCAAATCTATTTGAGGAAATCCGAGCGAGAGTGTCAAAAACCGCAGGTTAAAGATACGAATAAATTTGAGAATGAGAAAATGAGAGAATGAGAAAGTTGAAAATTGAAAATTAAGGTTAAGGTTAAGGTTATCGTTAAGGTTAAAATTGGCCTATTCCACCGTAACGCTTTTGGCGAGATTGCGAGGTCTGTCAACATCCTTCCCCTTACAAACTGCGATGTGGTAGGCCAGAAGTTGCAGGGGAATGGAGGCAATAAGGGGTTGGAAGCATTCGAGAGTATCGGGGAGTTCGATAACATGGTCTGCCAGATGGCGAATCTGCTCATCTCCCTTGGTGACAAGGGCAATCACTCGACCGCCGCGTGCGCGAACCTCCTGGATGTTGCTGATGACTTTCTCGTAGAGTTTGTCACGCGTGGCAATCACAAACACGGGCATCTCAGAGTCGATGAGGGCTATCGGGCCGTGTTTCATCTCGGCGGCAGGATACCCCTCGGCGTGGATATACGAGATTTCCTTTAGTTTCAAGGCTCCTTCCAGTGCCACAGGATAGTTATAGCCACGTCCGAGATAGAGGCAGTTTTTCGCGTAGGTAAAGATGGGTGCCAGTTGACCTATCTGTTCGTTGGTGTTCAGGGCCTCCTCCATCTTCTCGGGGATGTGCGTCAGTTCCTCCACCATTTCCTTGTAGAGTTCTTTGGATATGGTGCCCCGCTCGTTGGCGAGACAGAGTGCGAGCATGGATAGTACGGTAACCTGTCCGGTAAATGCTTTCGTGCTTGCGACACCAATCTCAGGTCCTACATGGATATAGACGCCTGTGGCGGTTTGTCGGGGAATGGAAGCACCGATAGCGTTGCAGATACCAAACACAAAGGCACCAGCCTTACGTGCTAATTCGATGGCGGCCAGAGTGTCGGCGGTTTCCCCGCTCTGCGAGATTGCTATGACCACATCATCGGGGAAGATGACAGGTTGCCGATATCGGAATTCTGAAGCGTATTCCACCTCCACAGGGATGCGACAAAGGCTTTCGATGAGTTGCTTGCCGATGAGACCTGCGTGCCACGATGTCCCACACGCTACAATGATAATGCGTCGAGCCTTTGCCAATTTCTCGCGGTAGTCGATTACGGCTGACAAAACGATGCGGTCGGCATCCACATTGATGCGTCCACGCATACAATTTCGGATGCAATTAGGTTGCTCAAAGATTTCCTTGAGCATGAAAAACGGGTAGCCGCCCTTTTCCAGTTGCCCCAGCGTCACATCAATCTGCTTTACCTTTGGGTGCTGTGTTACATTTTCCAGATTCACTACGTGCAATTGTTCTCCGTAGTGCAAAACGGCTATATCTCCATCGTTCAGGTAAACCACCTTGTCGGTGTATTCAGCGATGGGACTTGCATCGGAGGCCAGGAAGAAGTCTCCTTCTTTGCCCAGCCCCACCACCAGCGGCGAACTTTGGCGCGCACAAACGATGGTGTCGGGATGCTCGCGGTCGAGGATGGCGATGGCGTAGGCACCGATGACTTGGTGCAGCCCTACCTGTACGGCTTCGAGCAAATCGAGTTTATTGCTTACCATAATATGCTCGAAGAGTTGCACCAGCACCTCTGTGTCGGTAACACTCTTGAATTGGATGCCCCGAGCCATAAGTTTTTCCTTGATGGTGGCGTAGTTTTCTATGATGCCGTTGTGGATGAGCGCCAGGCGACCCGAGGCAGAATAGTGTGGGTGGGCATTCGTGCTGCTGGGCTCGCCGTGTGTGGCCCAACGGGTGTGGGCTATTCCTACACATCCGCTGATGTCTTTCTCCTCGCAAAAGGCTTCGAGGTCAGCCACTTTCCCCTTTGCTTTATACACATTCAGTTCTCCGCTCTCGCTAATCATTGCCACACCGGCACTGTCGTAGCCACGATATTCAAGTCGCTGCAATGATTTTATCAGGATGGGATAAGCCTTTCTTTTCCCTATGTATCCAACAATTCCACACATAATATATAATATTTAAGTTTATATGTTAACGATATTGGGTGCAAAGATAATGTGTTTTCCGAGAAAACACATAATTATATGCTTGTTTGGTGTAAGAAATCACGAAAAAGTAATAATTTATTATCATTCTGAGACTTTTTCCTTGTCTTTTGCGCCCCTTTAGTCCGTAAAATGTTTCAATATGAAAGTTTTTGAAGGAGGAAAGAGAAAATAAGCGACAATTTCTTTTCGTCTTAATTCATTTTATGCTTTCTTTGCATCCAGATTCAGTAACAAGACACAAGGTTAGCACTATATGGCATTAGTAAACGAACATTTTCTAAAACTCCCTGACAACTATCTTTTTTCCGATATGGTCAAAAAGGTAAACGCTTTCAAGGGGATAAATCCACGAGCCGATGTAATCTCTCTCGGTTTTGGCGATGTCACACAACCTTTGGCACCTGCGGTCGTCGATGCCATCCATAAGGCTGCCGACGAGATGTCCACAGTTTCGGGCTTTCGCGGCTACGGACCTGAGCAAGGTTACGACTTCCTGCGCGATGCCATTCTGAAACACGATTTCCTGCCTCGTGGCGTGCATCTTGACCGAAGCGAGATATTCATCAGCGACGGAGCGAAGAGCGACATTGGCAATTTTCAGGAACTCATCCGTTGGGACAACTCGATAGCAGTCACCGACCCTATCTACCCTGCCTACCTCGAATCCAATGCCATGATTGGTCGCACAGGATTTCAGAAGGACGGGCGGTGGGTCAATGTCACCTACATTCCCTGTATCGCTGAACACGGCTTTGTACCACAGCTGCCGCACCATAGGGTCGATGTCATCTATCTCTGTTTCCCCAACAACCCTACGGGCACCGTCATCACGAAGAGTGAACTGCGCAAATGGGTGAACTATGCGCTGCAGAACGATGTGCTCATCTTTTTTGATGCAGCCTATCAAGCATACATACAAAATCCCGACATACCTCACAGCATCTATGAAATTCGAGGTGCCCGCAAGTGTGCCGTTGAGTTCCGCTCCTATTCCAAGACCGCAGGTTTTACGGGCATTCGTTGTGGCTATACGGTAATACCCAAAGAGGTGACTGTCGCCACTTTGTCTGGCGAGCGTCTTCCACTCCACCAACTATGGTTCCGTCGCCAATGCGCTAAGTTCAATGGAGCCAGTTACATTTCACAGCGTGCTGCCGAAGCCATTTACACGCCAGAAGGGAAGCAACAGGTACAATCCACCATCGACTATTATATGCAGAATGCCCGGCACATACTCCACACATTACGCCGCCTTGGCTTCGAGTGCTATGGAGGCGAGGATGCACCTTATATTTGGGCGCGCACACCCAATGGCCACAGTTCGTGGAAATTCTTCGAGGAAATGCTCTATGGCGCACATGTCGTATGCGCTCCAGGCGCAGGGTTCGGTCCTTCGGGCGAGGGATATGTCCGCTTCACTGCTTTCGGACAGCGTGAACAGACCGACGAAGCCCTGCATCGACTGGAGAACTGGTTGAGGTAATCAAGTCTATTACCAGATGGTCACGCGCTTGTCCTTAGGCACGAACATGGGATCCTGCTCGGTGATGCCGAAGACTTCGTACCAAGCGTCGATGTGCGGCAACTGACCGTTGACGCGCCACTTGCCTAACTCGTGATGGTCGTCACGACGCTTCATCGAGGCTTTCTTTTCCCCAGCATGTTCTTTCTTCGATGCAATTTGTTCTTCTGTCATCTCAGTGTAACAAATTCGTATCTTTGCCTGTTCACATGGCAAAGATACGAATAAGAATCCATTGTACATCCGAATTGGCGATGACTTCTTACAAATGTATAATATCATCAATTTCACTCATCGCTTCCTCTTGCTGGAGCAGGGCAACAGCCATCTTACGATAGTGAATGATTCCTACAGAAAATGACTATTTGCTACTTGTGAATCTCCAGGAACTTGTAGCCGTTGAAGTGAATCATGTGGTCGGGGCTGTCGGCCAGCCACACCTCCGACTCCCATGCGATGTCGTCGGAGAACTTGCGGAACGTCTTCTTGTTCTCAAAGGCGGAGACGAAGACGAGCATGGCGGTGCAGTCCAGCAGTTTGTCCTTGAGTTTCTTGACACGTATCTCGCCCATCTGCCCGAAACTGTGGACGGCTTCTATCATGAAGAGCAGGTTCTTCTCACGGCTGTAGGCCACGATGTCGGGCAGTTCTTCGTGCTCCAGGGAGAAGAATTTGAGGGCTCTTAGTTTCGCGTCCTCGCGGATGAGGTATTTGTCGGTGGTGTCGCCAAGGTAGAGCACTTCAGCACCAAAGCCGAAACGGGGCAGGAACTCCTGGACGATGTCGCGCTGTAGTTCGTTGTGCTCGCCGGCGGACAGGCGTACTTCCACACCCGAAGGCAGCGTGACGGGAATGCGCTCCAGTTCGCGCTTCCGGGCGAGTTGCTCTCTGAGTTCCTCGTTCTTCTGCCTGAAGTCGGCCAGTGTCTGCGCCCACTGCCGCGTGCCGTAGGTGCGCAGCAGTTCGGCAAAGATGGGCGAACAGGCATAGCCGCGGGTGGGGTTGTTGGTGGACTGGGTGCCGATTTGCGACGAACTGACGACGTATCCTGCGGTGGTCAGCAGGATAAGGTGGTGGCGGCGTATGTCGTCGTAGGAACCCGGCGAGTAGTTGCCTTCCAGATATTTGTTTTCGTAATCGATGATTTGCCTCGTCGTCAGGAATCTCTTGTCGTCGGACGATACGGCCTCGGCGAAGGACTTCTTGATGCCAGCCACGGCCAGGACGGCTTCGGCGATGCGCATCCGCGTGCGGTCATGCACGTTTTCGAGCGGGATGCCCACGGCTTCCAGTATGGCGAGCATCGACTTGACGAGCCGCGTGACGCGGGGCGATTTGTTTATCTTGATATCTTTCATCTTAGACAGCGAACAGGGGTTGTAGCATCATGTTCCGCTCCTCGATTTCCTCCTGCGTGCGCACCTCCTGTGCATAGCATTCCTTCACGCTCAGGGCAAGGCGGTAGGCCAGCAGGGGCGGCACGGCGTTTCCTATCTGGGTGAACTGCTGTGCCTCGTTGCCGCAGAACTCGAACCAGTCGGGGAAACTCTGTAGGCGTGCGGCCTCGCGCTGTACGATGCGGCGGCGGCGACCGTCGGGCAGACGTACACGCTGCATGTCGCTCGTGGCTCCGGCAAGGTTGCGGCAGGTGATGGTGCGCGCAGGGCGGTCGGCGTAGAGGTCGCGCGGATTGATGCAGTCCGACTTCCGCTCATACTCGGCAATGTACTTGTCCTGTGCCGGGGTGAGGAAGTGGCAGCCCTCCAGCGGCTCGTTCATGGTGTCGCCGATGGCCTCGCCCACGGTCACCTTCTCACTGTCCATCGCCGGGAAACGGAATCTGGAGCGATGGCCCACGACGATAATTCGCTCACGGTTCTGCGGCACGCCATAGTTCACGGCATTCAGGCAGCGATACTCGACGAGGTAGCCCAGCGAGCGCAGTTCGTCGATGATGAGGTCGAGATACCATTTGTGGGAGAAAGCGAGGTTGCGCACGTTCTCAAAAAGGAACACCTTCGGTTCTAGACGGCGCACGGCATCGATGAAGATGGGGAACCCGTCGCGCGCGTCGTTCATGCCTTGCTGCTTTCCGCGGACGCTGAACGGCTGGCACGGCGGCCCCCCGATGACGATTCCCGCATGGGGATATTCCTGCCCGACGGAGAGCATCGCCTCGTGGCAGTGCCCCTTCATGTTGCGGTTGTAGGTATCCACCGCCGAGGGCACCATCTCGTAGCCGATGGTCTCGTAGCCCGCCGCCTCGAAACCCAGCGACAGACCGCCGCAGCCCGCGAAAAGGTCGATGACCTTCACGGGTTCCGTGATTCGGGGTGTCAGCAGGGAGTTTATCTTCTCGACGTATGTCATGGGGCGTATTCTGCTTTTTGCCGTGCAAAGATACAAAAAAGAATCCACAAGACAAACAAATAACTTTTGATTTCTCATGAGTGTTAGCAAATAATCCGTCAGCCCGAAGTGGAAGTATTAGCCTCTTTGAGTAAGCGAGAGGACAATAGGGCACGAAAGAAAAAGCATCAGGACGTTGTGTTTGTAACATCCCGATGCTAAGTCGCCCTCAATATATTGACGGGACTGCCCTCATTATATTGACGGATTTTTGACGGTCGTTTGCCTTACCAGATGGTCACGCGCTTGTCCTTAGGCACGAACATGGGATCCTGCTCGGTG
>CALFUE010000163.1 GCA_937916345.1 uncultured bacterium | reverse complement strand
ACCTGGATTATGGTAAGAAGGATGGACAGTGGGTCGCCAACAAGTATGGCGGCAACCAGAACCTGGAAGCCATCGAGTTCTTTAAGCATCTGAACAGCGTGGTGCGCGGACGCCATCGCGGCGTGATGATGATCGCGGAAGAGTCCACCGCGTGGCCGAAGGTCACCGAGGCGCCGGAGTATGACGGCCTGGGCTTCTCCCACAAGTGGAATATGGGATGGATGCATGATTTCCTTGACTATATGAAGCTGGATCCCTATTTCCGCAAGGACAACCACAACAAGATGACTTTTGCCATGAGCTATAATGAGTCAGAGAAATACATTCTGGTCATTTCCCATGATGAGGTGGTTCATTTGAAATGTTCTATGCTTGGCAAGATGCCAGGTGTCACGGACGAGGAAAAGCTCGCAAACCTGCGTATGGCATACACCTTCTTTATGACGCACGCAGGAAAGAAGCTGCTGTTCATGGGACAGGATTTCGCCCAGGGCAGAGAGTGGTCCGAGGAGAGAGAGCTGGATTGGTGGCTCCTTGAAAAGCAGATTCATGTTCAGCTGAACGACTATGTGAGAGAACTCTTAAAGCTCTACAACAAATATCCGGCGCTCTATGAGCTGGATCATTCGTGGGATGGCTTTGAGTGGATAAACGCGGACGACAATCAGAGGTCGATCTACAGCTTCATCCGCAAGTCAAAGGATGGAAAGAAATGTCTGCTCGTCGTGATAAATATGACGCCGGTGGACAGAAACGATTATACCGTGGGTGTACCTGTAAAAGGCACCTACAAGGTGATACTCAACTCCAATGAGACACGCTTCGGGGGAGACGGTTCGGCGGAGATAGCAAAGAGCTATAAGGCTGTTAAGGGCGAGTGCGACAAGAGGGATTATTTCATCGCATTCCCGCTGAAGGGATTTTCTGCCCTGGTGCTTAGCTTTGACTACTAAAGACGAGTATATTAAGGGGTTTATATGATAAATGGGGTGAAAACTGTCGCGATCTGCGCATCTGAGATGCACAACGAGGATACACAGGAGATATTGTATCCTTTGATCTGTCATCTGAAGGATGAGGGTTATGGCGTCCTCATCTTTTCGACGTGCACTCAGCTATTTTACAGCACTCCTTTTGACAAGTGTGAGTCTGCGGTATTTTCATATATACCATTTGAAGAGCTGGATGTAGTTTTCATTCTGAGCAATGTTATAAATAACCATTCGGTTGTGGATGATATAATAAAAAAGGCAACTGTGTTTAAGCTTCCGGTGGTGGTTTATAATCTGGAGGATCCCATTCCCGATGTCATAAATGTAAGCTTCGAGGAGGGGGATGCCTTTGGTGATCTGGTCACTCATATTGTTGATTTCCACAAAGTAAAAAAAATAAAGGTAGTTGCCGGCGTTCCCGGAAATTCTGCCAGTGAGGGCAGGGTAAATGTCTTAAAGAGCATTCTTGAGGATCGGGGTATACCCTTTGATGAGGAGCTGGATTTGGGCTACGGACTATTTTACGAGGAGCCCACCAGACGCGTAGTAAAAAGATTTCTGGCGACGGAGGATTCGCTGCCGGATGTATTCATATGTCTGAATGATTCAATGGCAATCGAGACCATTCGAGTGCTGGAGGAGCATGGCTACAGAGTGCCGGAGGATGTGATGGTCACGGGCTTTGACGGCACCATGCAGGAGCGCTATTCAAGGATCAGACTCTGTACCTGTAAGCGTGATATGCAGAGCCTTTCCAGGAATCTGGCAAAGGTTATAGTGGAAGCGGGCAAGTCGGGTTCCCGCGAGGAGGTTATAAAGATTCCGTATATCTTTACACCCGGACCCTCCTGCGGTTGTTCTCTCGATCTCATCATCAATGAGACCATCAAGGAAGAGGATATATTCTTAAAGATATATTATTCTAACCGTTGGGAGAGCAATATGATCTATATGGACTCAAAGCTCTCGGTGGTAAACAGTGCTGAGGAACTGCTGAGATATCTGCAGCTCTACACCAACTATGACACCTATATCTGTACTTACAAAAACAGCGACACGGAGGCTTTTCTCCCTGCGACGGTGATGCCGGATTACGACAGGAGTATGATGCAGGGTTATTTCTTCCCTGCCGAACAGGGCAGTCCTGCTGAAAATCTCGGGGAATTTGAGGAGAACGCCGTATTCCCGGGGCTGGGGCGCAGGTTGAACCGCGGGGATGCATTTATTTATTATTCGATCCACGGCGAGGACAAGGTCACGGGCTATGTGGCAATGGAGATTGACACAGGCTCCTATGTGCGCTTCGGAAGTTCGATGAACATTAATCAGAAATTTGCCGGGGGCCTGGATACCGCGATTTCCATGCATCTGATGCAGATGAGCCTGAGAAAAGCAAATTCCGCGCTCTACGATATACAGAACAGGATAATCTCCGGTTTCTCCGAGCTGGTGGAGAGCAGGGACGACTCCACGGGACAGCATATCAAGCGCGTGAGTGAATACATAAAGATACTCTGCAGTCATCTCTCGACGAAGCCTGAGTATTCAGGTCTGCTGAATGATTACGTTATCGACCTGATCTACAAGGCTGCGCCCCTGCATGATGTGGGCAAGATCAAGATCAGTGATGTGATATTAAACAAGCCCGGACGACTGACTCCCGAGGAGTTCAATGTCATAAAGACTCACACCACCGAGGGGTACAACATCATCTCCAGTCTGATGAGTGGTCTGGAGGATCCCGATTATATCGAGGTCGCCCAGGAGGTTGCCCTCTATCATCACGAGAAATGGGACGGT
>CALFUE010000162.1 GCA_937916345.1 uncultured bacterium | reverse complement strand
CCATCAATGTATCAACCTCAAACGCGGCCTACGCCTCGGACGGCGGGTGTCTTTACAATTCATCATTTACCAAGCTTCTGATAGTTCCTGCGGGAAAGAGCGCTGTCGCCTTAAATTCCGGAACAAAGATTATCGGCTCCGGAGCCTTTACCGGCTGTACCGGAGTCACCTCTGTGAATATACCTGACGGAACTACTACCATAGAAGAGGGAGCATTCAATGATTCCTCCCTCAAGTCCGTAACCATCCCTGAATCCGTCACAACCATCGGCGGGCAGGGAACCTTTGCTCCTGATGTGATCTACGGTTATACGGAGTCTGCTGCGGAGACATATGCTGATCAGGCCGGCTTCGTATTCTATCCTCTGGATGGCGTGACAGCCGACACATCCGATGACGAGGAAGTCAATATCACCACGGGAAATCCTAATATCGAGGATCTGGACGACGAGGAGATCGATGATCTGGATGAGGAGGATGACACGGACAGCAGACCTCAGGCTACATCATCTACCGGAAACGGCTCAAACAGCAGCTCTTCAGGTGGCTCTTCAGGTTCCACCGACTCGGGCAGCAGTCCGCAGAGCAGCGCCACCACATCGAGCTCTGCTACAGGCGGAGCATATGCGGGAACCACGGGCAGCACCCACAGATATGACACGACCCCGAAGACAGCCGACGCCTCACAGGTAGCAATGGTCGGCGTGGCATTAATAGCGGTGCTTGGATTAATTTTCCTTATTCTTTCCCGAAAGCGCGAGGAGTAATCATAGCGAGGGGCTTTTGACCCTTGCACCATTTGCATAATTTTAAAATAATCCTGCATTTTGCATTTTTTTTATTGCGTGATGCAGGCTTTTTTGTTATAGTATTGCAGGAAAAAAAATTAATTATTCATTATGTATGAAAGGAGCGCTAAAAAATGGGATACGTGGATGAAGTATTGGAGCAGGTAAAGGTCAAAAACGCTGCTGAGCCTGAATTTATCCAGGCTGTGACAGAGGTTTTGAATTCTATCAGACCTGTAGTTGACGCAAATGAGGAGAAGTACCGCAAGGAAGCCATCCTCGAGAGGATCGTAGAGCCGGATCGACAGATCAAGTTTCGGGTACCGTGGGTAGACGACAAGGGTCAGGCGCATGTGAACATCGGCTACAGAGTACAGTACAATAATGCTATCGGACCTTACAAGGGAGGTTTGAGACTTCATCCTTCCGTATATCTCGGTATCATCAAGTTCCTCGGCTTCGAGCAGATCTTCAAGAACTCGCTGACAGGTCTGCCCATTGGCGGCGGCAAGGGCGGTTCCGACTTCGATCCTAAAGGGAAGAGTGACAGAGAAGTTATGGCATTCTGCCAGAGTTTTATGTCAGAACTCTACAAATATATAGGTGCTGACGAGGATGTTCCTGCAGGTGACATAGGAACCGGTGCCCGTGAGATCGGCTATATGTTCGGTATGTACAAAAAGCTCAACGGCACTTACGAGGGCGTCCTCACAGGAAAAGGTCTGAGTTACGGCGGATCTCTTGCCAGAACAGAGGCCACAGGATACGGTCTTCTCTACATCACAGACGCTCTCCTGAAGGATCACGGCGATTCCCTTAACGGAAAGACCATAGTAGTATCAGGAGCAGGGAATGTGGCTATTTACGCTATCCAGAAAGCACAGCAGCTCGGCGGAAAGGTGGTTACCTGTTCTGATTCCACAGGCTGGATCTATGATCCCGAGGGAATAGATGTAGCACTCCTGAAGGAAGTAAAGGAAGTAAAGAGAGCACGTCTGACTGAGTACGCTGCTGCAAGAAAGAGCGCAGAGTATCATGAAGGCAAGGGCGTTTGGACCATAAAGTGCGATGTGGCTCTTCCCTGCGCTACCCAGAACGAGCTGGATATCGATGACGCAAAGACCCTGGTAAGCAATGGTGTAAAAGTTGTCGCAGAGGGTGCAAATATGCCCACAACCCTTGAGGCTACAGAGTATCTCCAGAAGAACAATATCTTCTTCCTTCCCGGAAAGGCTTCAAACGCAGGCGGTGTTGCCACTTCAGCTCTCGAGATGAGCCAGAATTCAGAGAGATTGTCATGGACATTTGAGGAAGTAGATGGTAAACTGAAAGGCATCATGGAAAACATATACAAGAATATCTCTGAGGCTGCAAAGAAGTACGGCCGTGAGGGTGACTATGTTTGTGGTGCCAATATCGCAGGCTTCGAAAAAGTTGCCGAGGCAATGCTTGCTCAGGGAATCTGCTGATACCCTTAGATGAAGATAAAAACATTTGTAAAAGCACTGATATTAATAATAATCTTCTTCCTGTGTCTCGTCGGATTCTCCACTCTCACCAGAGTGGGGAACAGAGATTTCCGAGGGACCATGGCAGAAGCTACCATGCCCATAGTGAAGGTCTCATACGATGACTTCTCTATGGGCATGCTTCATGGTTATAAGACCCAGATGGATATGGGATCCTTCCGCGGCTGCATCATTCCGGTGTCCGAGGACAGGATCATTGATCTCACCATAAATACCTACGAAAACGAAATCGAAAAAGCAGAGTACAGGATCAGGGATCTGGATCAGACATCCTATGTAGACAACGGTATTCTAACTCCGGAAAATGCCGACAGCACAGAGGTCTTCATGACCTCATTTCGGGTTGCGAACATACTGGAAAAAGGCAGACAGTACAGCCTGGAGATAACCCTGAGCTACGCTGGGGAGGATGTCTATTATTACGCGCGCATCATGGAGAGCGCAGGCACAGACATTGATGAGTGCGTTTCCTTTGCGTGGGATTTTCATAAATATTCCTTTGATGAAGAAAAGTTCTCTGAGCTTTCGGTATATATAGAACCCGACGGCTCTGATTCTCATGATCTTTCTCTCGTTACCATCAATTCTCCTCTCTCGCAGATTGGTTGGAATGGCAGAAAACCGGATGTTTTGGGTGGGGAGATTATGACACTGTCAGAGGTCACAGGCTATTACAATATCATAAATGTAGACTATGTGATGATGATGACCGACGACGACGGTGAGATATCTTATTACAATGTGGACGAGTATTACAGGGTGAGATACGGCTCGGATGTGGGGCGCTGCTATCTCCTGTCCTACGAGCGCAGTGTGAATGAGATATTTGATGGTACGGGAGAGATCTGGAGCGAGGACGGCGGCATAAATCTCGGCATAAACGGTGAGGATGTGACAGTCATCTCAAACAGCGGTGAAAAGGTTTTTTGCTTCTCTGTGCAGGGGGATCTCTGGTCCTTTGACCTGAATTCGGATATGCTGACTAGTGTATATTCCTTCCGTAGCTTTTCCGGCTTCGACATCAGAGAGAGCTATATGGGGCATGAGATCGTGCCTCTTCGCGTAGATGAGGACGGCAGCATCATATTTGCCGTTTACGGATATATGAACCGCGGCACTCACGAAGGAGAAGTGGGAACAGATATATTCGTGTTTGACGCGCTGACAGGTATGAATACGGAGATGATGTTCATACCTGATCCGGAATTTGAGGATGCGCTGATCAGTGATATCGGCGATGTGATATATGTGAATGCAAAGGGGATCATGTATCTGCATCTTCACGAGAGCATTATGAAGATCGACCTGAAGGAAAAGAAATATGAGGTTCTCTCCGATACTGTGGACAGCATGTATCTGGATTTTGATTCCCGGGCAAAAAAGATGGTATGGCAGGATACGCCCGGTGGTGAATTGCGCTATCTCGATCTGGAGAGAGACCGCGTCACGACCTTTGAGAAGCACACGGATGAGATAGTGCGCATGGAGGGCTTTTTGGATGTGGATTATATCTACACCGTGGCAGATCCTGAGACACCCTATATGATTGACGGAACATTGCCGGCGGTTTCCTTAAAGATAATCGGAAATAGTGAGGGAGAGGTGGTAAAAGAATACTCTAAGAATAAAACATATATTACAGGCATCACTATTTCGGATTATATGGTCGAGGTTGAGAGAGCGACTTATGTGGAAGGAGAGTATGTGCGGGGGGAGTCCGACTCTATTGTAAACGAACAGGGCAGGGATCTCATCTCTCACGAAGTGGAGAAAAAATACGACACCTCAAAACAGAATATAAAGATAATTATTTTTTCCGCCGGGCAAAATGTTGGTGACATAAAAAAGAGAAGCGCGTCGGAGGAAATATTGACGAGCGCACCGGTCGCGGCAATCGCCAGAGACGATAAAGATTACTTTTATATTTACTCAAAAGGCAGCTGCAAAAAGAAGACATTATATGTATCCGAAGCTATAAATTATGCGAAAAAAAACACAGGAATTGTCGTCTTGAAAAATGAGAGTGTGTGGAGCCGCGGCAAGGATAATTTAAGGAGACCTGTGGATCTGGAGACAGTGGAATTTACACTGAGAGCCCGGGTTAATTACGAGCTTTCCGGAGTGGCTTTAAGCGATGCGTTGGGGTTTGTTTCCAGGGATGCGATAATAAATGCGCACGCAGGAAATGAGGATTATCTGATAACAGGATACGATAATTCCAACCTGTATATTTATGACAGAAACAGCATCGAGGCGGTCAAAGTAAGCCTGAAGGAATACGAGGAACTATTCGGGAAATCCGGTAATAAATTCAGCGTGATAAATGTCGTAAAATAGCTTTGATTTTTATTGTGAGTTTTGCTCAAAAAATATAAGTAAGTATATGATTTACAGTTTAATTTTAACAGAAATATAAAAACATCTTGAAAAATGATTTGAAGGAGTGTATAACTTTTCTTGGTGATTTCAAGAAGAAACGGAGACTTAAAATGAGTAATAAGCAAATCATTATTTCTGATGTTGCGGGCGGACATGAAAACCCGATTGCTGAGCTTGTTCAAGTAGCGTGTCAGTTTGACAGTATCATCACACTAGAGAGTGATAACAGGCGGATAAACGCCAAGAGTATTATGGGTATCATGGCATTCAATCCCTCAGAGGGTATGTCGGTGAATATCGTTACAGAGGGGGCGGACGAAGACGCAGCCCTCAAGGCAATGGAAAATTTTCTGGTTTGCAATTAACCTGAAAAAGTGTTCAGCACCATAAAAAATAGGAGGAAAAGAAGATGGCGGACGCTAAAGAAAAGACTGTAGCAAACGTAGCTGCGGCAAAGAAAGAAGTTGAGACAGCAGATACTGCAGAGAAGAAGAGAGGCAGAAAATCCGGAAGCACAAACAAGGAAGCAGCCAAAGCAAAGAAGAGTCCTGCAAAGAAGACTCCTGCCAGGAAGGAAGAGGAAAATAGCGAAGTCGTAATACTTCAGTATTATGGTGAGGATGTTGATGTTGATAAGGTTGTTGAGCGTATAAAGGATACTTTTGCCGGCGAGGGACATCGCGTAAGCTCTATCAAGAAGCTTCAGGTATATCTCAAGCCCGAAGAGAGAGCAGCATATTATGTTATAAATGACAAGCAGGCCGGGAAAGTAGACCTGTTTTGATCATAATAATAAAATAGATTTTTTGACCCACGGTAAACGCGTGGGTCTTTTTTTGCACACTATAAAAAGAGCACCGAAGAAAAATCTCCGATGCTCTACCCTTAAGGAAATCCAGCTGGCATTTCCTGGAGGGTTCGGTTTCCCACAAGACTCAAAGGAACGTGCCCCGAAATATCTCCGACGCTCGAACCCCTGCGCGTGATAGCCCCGCAAGTCCGACCAAAGCACAGGTAATACCGGATGCTTTAGTCGAACCTGCTAATGGTATCGGGCAGAGGATCTGACTGAATCTACAGGTCGCCTCTCATATATCTGTCAACGATCGTTCTGATTTTCTCACTGGGATCGAGAAGACCGCTCAGCGAAGTATCATGGTTAAGTGAATCGATGATATATGCGATGTATTTACTCATATCGCAGCTGATATAATAATCTCTGGACAGGAGTTCCTCTGACTGATACACCATATTCGTGGTAATTACTTTCTCTATTATACCATTTTCAACGGCATTGTCAAACTCTTTTAAACCATTTGTGAAAAGTCCGAAGGTAGAGACCACAAAAATCCGCTTTGCCTTTCTCTTTTTCAGCTCGGTAGCCACATCGATCATGGATTCACCGGATGAGATCATGTCATCGACTATGAATACATCCTTTCCCTCCACATCCTGTCCGAGGAATTCGTGAGCAACGATGGGATTTCTGCCGTTTACTACTTTGGAGTAGTCCCTTCTCTTGTAGAACATACCCATGTTGATGCCCAGCACATTGGCAAAATAGATTGCTCTGCCGGTGCCGCCCTCGTCGGGCGATATGATCATCATGTGGTCGTTGTCAAAGATCAGATCATTGATATTGTGAACGATACCCTTGATGAACTGGTATGCGGGCTGTACAGACTCGAAGCCTGACAGCGGAATGGCGTTTTGTACTCTTGGGTCGTGAGCGTCAAAGGTGATGATATTGGTCACGCCCATGTCGATGAGCTCCTGCAGCGAGATGGCGCAGTCGAGACTCTCTCTCTTGGTTCTGCGGTGCTGCCTGCCCTCGTAGATATAAGGCATGATCACATTGAGCCTCTTTGCTTTACCTCCGATGGCACCGATGAGTCGTTTCAGATCCTGATAGTGGTCATCGGGTGAGAAGTGATTCTCGTGTCCGTAGAGTGAGTAGGTCAGGCTGTAGTTCGTCACATCGATGATGATGTAGATATCGTCGCCTCTGACCGATTCATTTATGGTTGCCTTTGCCTCTCCGTCACTGAATCTGTCCAGCTTGTGATCCACGAGATAGGAATCTCTCTGGTAGCCCTCGAATACTACATCATTTGGGTGGAGCTGCTGCCTTGTGGAGCGCCACTTTACCAGATAGTGATCCACCATGTCTCCCAGGGAGCTGCAATTTTCCATTGCGATGATCCCCAGCCTGCCGTGAGGTATGGTTTCTAATTGTATTTCTTCGTTAGCCATTTTGCTCTCCTTTATCTCAATCTTAGGTCATGTCCATAGATCTTAAACATGCGGTAGTTTTTTGCGAGCCTCGAAAAGATGCGCTCGGAATAGGTCTCCATCATATTACGCGGATCCAGATTCGCAGATATTATTACGCTCTTTCCGGAGAGTCCTCTCTCGTTTATCAGCTCAAACAGAGCCGAGATCGTGAAGTTGTTTACAGTCTCAGTCCCGAGATCGTCTATTATCAACAGATCGCACTCCAGCAGGTCGTTGTTTACGAAGCCCGTCGCATCTCCGCTGTCGTGGCCGAAATGGTCTCTCGCCATGATCTCGAAAAGCCTGACTGCCGACAGGTAGATCACGGAGATCCCCTTATCGATCAGATTTTTTGCAATGCAATGGGTGAGAAATGTCTTTCCTGTGCCAGTAGCGCCATAGAATAGTATATTTTCTCCGCGGTGAATTGTCAAAAAGTTTTCGGAGAAATCGAGAGAAAAATCCCGGGCTGATTTGGCGTTTTGACGGGCTGACTTTTCCGTGACGGGGTCTATCATATCCTCGGGATAGAGATTGAGTCTGAAGGTGTTGAAGTTTTCTTTTTCCAACAGATCGAGAATGCCGCTCTGCGCGTAGATCAGGTCGATGGAGGCTTGGATGAAGCAGTGGCATTTCTTGTTTCCGATATAGCCGGTGTCGCGGCAGTCCGGGCAGTTAAATCTGGGCAGGAAGTCATTCTCGTCCACGCCGTGGGATGACAGAAAGGCAGACTTTTTGGACAGAGTTCTGGTGAGGTGTTCCTCGGCCTTTGCGAAAGCCTCCTTGTCATCCATGGCTCTGGCTTTTGCCATGGAGGCGTAATCGTCGGTCACAGCGTCGTCCAAGGCCTTCGCCTGAGGGTATTTTCCGTAGAAGGCTGCCTTTCTCTCGGCCGCCTGTCTGTTGGCGCTGTACATCCGCTCGTCGTATATGTTCATCAATTTTTCGTATTGTGAGTTTGTCAATCCCATGTCATCTCACGCCTTTTGCAGAAGCTTTTTCTCCACCTGTGACATATCGTAGTCTCTCTGGTCAAAGTTCCATTCTTTTTTTTGCCGTTCTTTTTTGTCGGAAGCGCCCGGAACCTTTATGAATCTGGTTCTGTATTCGTTGTCAAGGGCACTGACAGCCTCCGGAGTTGTCGCGTTTTTGCTGTACCAGCTCTTTAAGATGCTGTCAGTGTATTCAAAGCTGGCTTTTCCGGTGTTTTTGATGGTGCGCTGGCAGGCGTTTATTATGAGGCTTGAGGGCATGCAAAGTGCAGAGACCCATTTTTTCACATATTCCTTTTCGGTAGGGGTGAGTACGCGCCCGGTCAGGCCGTATGCCTCCTGTATTTGTCTAAACAGCGGCTGCATGTCGGTCTCAAAGCTGTGTTTTTTGGCTTCGTCGACGGTTTTTATGGAACGGCCGGCCCAAGAGAGCGCGATCTTGTCCATGTAGCTGAAAGAATCATGACCGTGGGAGACACTGTAATCTATGAGATAATCGATGACTTCGTAGGGGAGAAACAGATCGTCCATCCACGAAAAGAGCTTCTCCACTTCTACGCTGGAGAGAGGTCTGCCCAGGTAGGTCTCCGCGATCTGCACGAGTTCGCGCCTGTCTGATTCTGTCACAGCGTCATTTTCTAAGGGGTTTAATATATCAGGCTCATGTGAAGAGATCTCGCGACCCATCACATCGTCGTCACGCAGGCTGCTCCTGCGGTCATCGGTGTGGTCGGGAATCTCTGTCCAGACATCTTCTCCGAGCAGGGTGATGCCTGTGATCTCGGCATTTCTATTGAAGGAGAGGGAGATGAGCTTTTCCTTTTCCCAGTATTCCAAGGCTCTGATGACGCTCTTTTCGCTCATATCAAAAAGATCAGCGATATCGCTGGTGGATATGGACATACTCTCGTCGTCAAAGCAACGCAGTATATATATGTAAACTTTGACGTACTCGCCGTTTGCCCTGGGCATATATCTGTCTATGAATGAATGCGGTACGGAGGTTCTTTTTGGGGAAGTACCGCTTTTTAGCATTATATCAGCCATAGGAAATACCTCGTTGTCTCGATGTACGAGGGATTATAGCACCATTATCCATCTTTGAGAAGTGTTTTGTTTTCCACCGAAGACTTCCCTTTGGAGTGAATCTGACAGGATGGATTTGTGGATAAATAAAATTCCGGTTGAAAAAGACAGATCTTTTTATCAACCGGAATTGTGGATAAAAATGTTTCGTAAAACAGTCATATTGTGGATAAATTATCCCTTTAGGAGGCTTTCACCGATGGTGTTCACATTTCCGGCGCCCATTGTTATCAACAGATCTTTGTCGATACAATTATTTCTTAAAAATTTTTCAGATTCCTCAAAGGTGGGGATATAGTGGGCTTCTATGCCATTTTCCGTCAGGAGGCGTGCGATGTCCCCGGAGCTGATGGTGGGGTCAAAGGGCTCTCTCGCGGGGTAAATGTCCGGCAGGATCACCAGATCAGCCAGGGAGAGGGCGTCAACAAAGTCCTCCAGCAGAGCCTTTGTCCTGGAGTAGGTGTGTGGCTGGAAGATGCAGACCACGCGGTTAAAGGACAGCTTTTTCGCTGTGGTCAAAGTCGCTTTTATCTCAGTGGGGTGGTGGGCATAATCATCGATTATGGTCACACCGTTCGGAAGATGTCCCTTGAGCTCAAAACGTCTGCCTGTACCGGTGAATTCGTAAAGCGCCGTCTTTATGTGTTCACCGCTTATTCCGGCTGTCAGAGCCAGCGCGCTTGATGCGACTGCGTTTGAAATGTTATGTATACCGAAGACCGAGAGCCTTATCTCAAAAAGCTTTTCCTTATTATGGTAAAGATTAAATACCGGGTGCCCCTTTTCGTCCTGAGCTATATCACCGGCGTAGTATTCGTACTCTTCCGACAGCCCGTAGGTGATTATATTCTCTTTTGGGAATCGTATGTCAGCCGTCAGGTAATCAATATCCTCTATTTCTCCGTTTATGACCAGTGCTCCGGTGGGAGCGAAGCCTGATATGAATTCCCTGAAGGAATGACGTATGTCGGAGAGATCTTTGAAGAAATCCAGGTGGTCCGCCTCTATATTGAGGACGGCGCCGTATTTTGGTTTCAGAGAGAGAAAGCTGTTCTTGTACTCGCAGGATTCCGCTATAAATACATTGCCGGAGCCTGCCCTGAAATTGCTGTTTATGACAGGGAGCACGCCGCCTATGGAGATGGAGGGATCGTGCCCTGCGGTGAGGAATATCTGGGAGAGCATTCCTGTGACGGTGGTCTTTCCGTGAGTTCCCGCTATGGATATGGGATTTTCACAGTCGCTCATAACTTTCCCTAAAACCTCTGCCCTGGTTATCAGGGGGATGCCAAGCTCCTTTGCTCTCATGAGCTCCGGATTGTCGTCCCTGATGGCGGCTGTGTAGACGAGCTTGTCGATATCGGGAGTGATGTTTGAGGCTTCCTGTTTGTAATAGACGGTTATCCCCATACCGATTAGCTCATCGGTCAGATCGCTCCTTGTGATGTCGGAGCCCGAAATCTCGTGACCTTTTAGCTTGTAGAGCTTGGCCAGTCCGCTCATGCTGATACCGCCTATCCCCATAAAGTAAATTTTCATTTTGCGCTACCTCTTTTCTAATGAGAAAGTATATATTTTTTCATACAAAAACACAACCTTGTATAATTCTAACAAAATTTTTCTCTAAAAAAATATTTTTTTTGTAAAATATGGTGACAAATGCAAAAGCTTGTGCTATACTTTAGCTTAACCGAAAATTTACGCGGGATATATCCGCATCATGACAAAGTAAACCAAGGAGAGGTGATGCTAT
>CALFUE010000161.1 GCA_937916345.1 uncultured bacterium | reverse complement strand
AAGTAAATAAAGTATAATGTCCATGAGCATTTAACTCCTTTCGGGATGTGATTTTAGCTAATGACATTATACCGAAAAAGGGAGGTAAATGCTCTTTTTATTTAAGCCTCCCGAAAAATAAAGGATTTAGTAACAAAAAAGGGGTGCCAGACTTGACACTACCGTTATTTTAGAGGAGGAAAAATAAATGGACAACTGTATTTTCTGCCGCATCATTTCCGGGGAGATTCCTTCCAGGACTGCTTATGAGGATGATGATTTCAAGGTGATACTTGACGCATCCCCTGCCACAAGAGGACATTCCCTCATACTTCCGAAGAAGCATTGCGCGGATATTTTTGAGATACCGGACGACACATTATCGGCTGCCGCAAAGCTGGCAAAGAAGCTTGCGCCGAGGCTGAAGCAGAATCTGGGGGCGGACGGCATCAATATAGTACAGAACAACGGTGAAGCCGCAGGTCAGACTGTATTTCATTTTCATATCCACATGATCCCCCGCTACAAGGATCCCTCAAAGGATGACCCAAAGAATCTCATGTGGGATCATAAAGAGTTTTCGGATGACGAGTATGTGGAAATAGTAAAGGCATTAAAGGATTGACGAGATGAAGAATATTTTTGAGAGCAGGATAGAACGCATCAGGGAAGAGATGCGAAAGCGCTGCATCGATATTTTTATGGTTTTCTCGGGCGACTATCACGGCTCCGAATATGTGAGCGAATATTTTAAGTGCCGGGAGTATCTCTCAGGCTTTACCGGATCTGCCGGCACACTTGTGATCACGGATGACAAGGCAAGGCTTTGGACCGATGGGCGGTATTTCCTGCAGGCGGAGGCGGAGCTGGAGGGCAGCGGTATTATACTGATGAGATCCGGAATGGATGGAGTCAGCGATATTGACGACTATCTGAAGGAGACGGTGTCGCAGGGAGATACTATTGGCTTTGATGGGCGAACCGTGGGATTGCAGTATATCCAGGAGCTGGCGGATGAGCTGGCGGACGCCAATATCAATTTCGACCCCTCGGCGTGTCTTACGGATATCATCTGGGATGACAGACCTCTCTTAAAGACAGCCCCGGTCTTTCTGCTGGATGAAAAGTACGCGGGAGAGGCTTCCGACAGCAAAATAGAAAAGATCAGAAAAAAAATGGAACTGCTTTCCGCTGATTCACACATAATTACGACACTGGATGACATAGCGTGGATATTGAACCTAAGAGGCTCGGATATTCCTTATAATCCGGTGTTTCTTTCATATCTGCTGATAAACCGGGAAAGTATCTACCTCTACACAAAGCCGGATGTATGCGACGACAGCGTATGCACTTATCTGAAAAAACTGGGCGTTTCTCTCAGGGATTACGACAGCTTTGAGAACGATCTGGATGATCATAAGCTAGTGGGAGGAAAGGTTCTGGCTGACAACAATTCAATCAGTGTGGCGGTTTACGATGCCATATCAGACCGCGCGGAGGCGATCTGGGACAGGAATCCTTCCTCAATCATGAAGGCAAAAAAGAATTCCATCGAGATGGAGAACGAGAGACAGGCTCATATCAAGGACGGCACAGCACTGACAAAGATGATATACCGCCTGAAAAAGAACAAGGACATTGAAAAGCTCACCGAGCTGGATGTGGCAGCAGAGCTTAAAACGCTGCGGGAAGAGCAGGAGGGTTTTATTGAGGAGAGCTTCGCGGCTATAGTCGCCACCGGTGAAAATTCTGCGGTGATCCACTATGAGCCGGATGAAACGACGAACACACATATCAAAAAAGACACATTCCTCCTGATGGATACGGGAGGACACTACTATGAGGGAACTACTGATGTGACCAGGACAGTTGCCATCGGGACTGTCACCTACGAGATGAAAAAGCTCTACACCGCGGTTCTGAAGGGGAATCTGAGACTTGCCGCAGCAACCGTAAAAAAGTGCGGAGGAACAAATATTGACATACTCGCCAGGACTCCGCTGTGGGAGCTGGGCTATGATTATCGCCACGGCACAGGTCACGGAGTGGGCTACCTCCTCAATGTACACGAAGGTCCCCAGTCTATCCGGATAAAGAGGGTATCCGGAGAGGAGGACACGGATTTTGCCGAGGGCATGCTGACAAGCGACGAGCCCGGAGTATATCTGCCGGGTGAGTATGGCATCCGTCTGGAAAATCTGATGCTGACGGTGCCTCGTGAAACCACGCAATACGGTGATTTCCTGCAATTTGAGACACTGACTCTCGCTCCCTTTGACAAGGAGTGCATATTGACAGAAGATATGACGGCGGAAGATCTGGCGCTCCTTAGATCCTACTACGCGAAGGTGCGGGAAAAACTCATTCCTCATCTGAGCAGTGAAGAGAAAGAATGGCTTTTGGAGGAAACAGAGCTTTGAAAAGGATTATCCTGACAGGCGGAGGAACCGCCGGACATGTGACGCCGAATCTTGCGCTGATACCTTATCTGAGGGAAGCGGGTTGTGAGATAACCTATATAGGTTCATACGGCGGTATCGAGAAAGAATTGATAGAAAAGGCCGGAGTCGAGTACTATGGCATTGCCTCAGGAAAACTCCGCAGATATCTGTCGCTCAAAAATATCTCTGATCCCCTGAGAGTGTTAAAGGGCGGTGTGGAAGCCGGAAAGATAATAAGAGAGAAGAATCCCGATGTGGTATTTTCAAAGGGAGGCTATGTCTCTGTGCCCGTGGTGCTGGCAGCTGAGAGGATGCGGATCCCCGTGGTGATACATGAGTCCGATCTCACCATCGGTCTGGCAAACAGGCTGGTAATGAACCGCGCCACAAAGATCTGCTGCAACTTCCCGGAGACCATGGCGCAGATACCGGGCAGCAAGGGGATATTGACCGGCTCTCCTATCAGGGAGGAGCTTAAAAAAGGAGAAAAAGAAAAGGGAATCGAGATCTGCAGTTTCGACGCGAGTGACACCAGGAGCCGGACCATCCTTGTGATGTGCGGTAGTCTCGGGTCCGTAAAGATAAATCAGAATGTCCGTGAGATAATCGACAGATTAAAGGAAAACTACCGCGTGATACATGTCTGCGGAAGGGGAAATGTGGATGAGAATATTCCGAATGACCGGCAGTACAGGCAATTTGAGTATGTGTCTGATGAACTGCCGCATTTGATGGCACTTGCCGATATGGTGGTGTCCCGGGCGGGAGCCAATTCTATCGCGGAGTTTGCCATGCTCGCAAAACCGAATCTCCTGATCCCGCTTTCAAAGGGAGCCAGCAGGGGAGACCAGATATTGAATGCCGATTCCTATCGCAAACAGGGTTTTTCTTTGGTGCTGCCGGAGGAGGAGATGACTCCTGATAGTTTATTCGATTCCATAGTACAGCTGGACAGAGAGAAGCAGAAATACATATACGCAATGCAGCGCTCCGGCGCTGGAGACGCTACACAGACAGTTCTCGAGATCATACGGAAAGCAGCTGATAACAAGTCAAAAAAGAGAGGGTAGCCTATGGGATACTGGGTCACAGTAGTTGATGATGACGCTTCAAATCTTCGAATGGCGTCGCACATATTGACACAGGCCAATATGAGGGTCAGTGTTTTAAAATCCGGGGAGCAGCTCCTGGAGTTTGTGGATTCCAATGTGCCTGATCTGGTGCTTCTGGATATACACATGACAGGAATCGATGGCTTCGAGACGCTGAATCGCCTGCACCGCAAGAATGCGGACATCCCCGTGATATTTCTCACGGCCGATGAAGATGCGGACACGGAGACCAAAGGCCTTATGGCGGGAGCGCTGGATTTCATCAAAAAGCCCTTCGTGCCGGAGGTTCTGTTGGTTCGGGTGAGACATACCATTGACCTCATACGGTTACAGAGCAATTTGGAGAAGGCCGTGGAGGAAAAGACACTGGAGCTGAGGGCAGAGCATGACAAGACAGAGCGCATGACTCTGCAGATCGTGGAGGCTCTGGCGGGAGCCATTGATGAGAAGGACACCTACACGAACGGTCACTCAAACCGCGTGGCGGCGTACTCAAAGGAGATCGCAAGGCGCTACGGTTATTCCGAGAAGCGGCAGGAGGAGATATTTATGATGGGCATGCTTCACGATGTAGGCAAGATCGGTGTTCCAAGCGCTGTTATTAATAAGCCCGGCAGACTTACGGATGAAGAATGGAAGATCATGAAGAGCCATGTCACGAAGGGCTATCGCATTGCCATGGCATCAAAGGAGCTTTCGGGCATCGCAGAG
>CALFUE010000160.1 GCA_937916345.1 uncultured bacterium | reverse complement strand
GTTTGATGTCTATTATCAGTTTGATACCGATGTAAAAGAGGCTTATGTGGTTGGAATCACCTCAGATGTGAACGCTGTAAATCAGACTTCTACTACTGATGATGTGGTGATACCGGCAAACATAATAGTGGATAATGATTTTTATGATGTGGTCGCGATAAACAATAACGCCTTCGAGAATTACATATATCTGAGAACTATTCAGATAGGCGGCAATGTAAAATCTATCGGAAACGCCGCGTTCAGATATTGCACAAACCTCACATCGGTTACGGGGATCGAGGGCGGACAACTCACCACCATCGGTACTGAGGCTTTTTACGGCTGCACAGCTCTCAATAAATTCGGCAGCAGTGGGAATTCGGAGGGAGACATTTTTATCCCGTATTCAGTTACTTCCATAGGAAGCGGAGCCTTCGCGAATTGTCCGGATCTGAAGAGATATCAGGTGTATAACAATGCTTCTTATACTACACTTGAAGCCTCCGGAGGCATACTTTATGCCATAGAAAGCAGTAATTCCTACAGGCTGGTGTCCTGTCCTTCGGGCTACGCCGCTACAGCCGTTGAGATCCCCAATACGGTTTTCGCCATAGATTCAGAGGCCTTCGCCTACTGCAGGAATATCAGGACGATAGTCATCCCTGATTCCGTGGAGACTATCAGGGAGCGTGCCTTCTACAGCTGCTATTCCTTGAATACCGTCACAATGCCCCGCTATGCCACGATTCTGGGTGAGGATATATTCGGCGAGTGTTCCAGCCTCGCAAAGGTCATAGTCTACAACGAGGAAACCGGAAATGTCTACTCCTACTGTCAGGCCTACGCTTATCCGCTGGAGGTGCATTATACCGTCCGTTTCTATAACGACGGCGAGCTGATATCTACTCAGGATATCATCAGCGGAAAGGCGGCCACGGCTCCCACGCTTTCCTTAAAGAATGGGCAGACCTACAAGTGGGACACGGATTTTTCAAAGGTCACCACTAATCTCACTGTCACAGCAGTATGGCTGCAGAATTACAAGGTTGTATTCCAGGATTTGCCGAACGGCTGGGTTTCGGAAGTCACAGCCAGCTACGGTCAGACCGTCACTCCGCCGGCATGGACGAAGGATGGCTATAGCCTGGCCTGGGACAGCGACGCTTATCTTTATGTATCAAAGGATCTCACCATAAATGCCGTCTGGCTCCAGTCTTTGACGGGAGGGTCAGTTACCACCGGCACCAGCGACGGCACCTATTCCGTAGGCGATTCCTTTACCATCGGGGATCTGACCTACAAGGTGACCAAGCGCTCCGACTCAAATAATCGCGTGCAGGTGATAGCGGCCAGGGATAAATCCGCCACCTATATCAAGATACCCTCACGCATCACCGCGGGTGGTACGGTGTTCAAGGTTACAAATATAGCGGCCAGGGTTTTCAAGAATATGACTGCATTAAAAAAAGTCGTCATCGGCTCAAATATGCTGAAAATTAATACCGCGGCATTTTATGGGTGTTCCAATTTAAAGAATATTGTGATATACTCAAACAAGCTGACGGGGGATAACATCGGAGATAATTCCTTCAAGGGTGTTTATTCCACCGTAAAGGTCAAAGTGCCGAAGGGTTATGTGGCGAAATACAAGATACGCCTGCGGGACGGAGGGCTTCCGTCCACCGCAAAGGTCGTAGGGTTTTGAATACTTTTGTCGCTTGGGGCGTGGGTAAAATAATTCCTTCACGGGCGGACTTGAATGAGGAGGAGAGAGATGAGCTTTCTTGGATTTATGGGTCTGATAATGCTGGTTGTGGTAGTGGCTGTGCTGATAGCGGTGATATCAAGTGTGGTTTCCGCAGTCGCGGCTGTGACAGACGAAGAGGACGAAGACTAAAGAAGAATGATAAAAAAGACCCCGCCATGAGGCGGGGGGTTTTTATGCTATATTCAATGGCGCAACGATCAGTAAGGAATGGACAGCTTGTCAAAGAGTATCTTCATCGAATCGATGGAAAGTATCAATATCATGCTGCTCTGCACCTCGGTGCCTGCGATATAGAGGTTTTCGTCTATATAGAGCACCTGATTGCCCACCGCGTCGATGGTTGAGGATACACTCTCTAAAATATTTGAGATTGTATCGATCATGGATGTGGGTGGTGAGATATTAATAAATGTGCTTGTCAGCTGAGCCAGTGAGTTTACATAAGAGGCGGTGGAGATATTTCCTACCTCGGATATCGCTGAGAGATCCATCTCGTTCAGATCCGAAAGGCTATTTATCTGCTTGGGATAAAAGGCATTTATGATCCTGTTCACAAATGAATCCTGAACTACATGGAGCATGTATCCGTCCAGATCGCCTATCAGCTTGAAGGACATGCCAACCATTTCATTGTCCTCGCCGCCAAGATACTGTGCTACATTGTCGTAGCCAACCAAACTTATTGTGGGAACCTTGATGTCAACCGTGGTGTTGAGCAGCGAAGCCAGAGAAGTGGCCGCGTTGCCGGAACCGATATTTCCCAGTTCGCGGAGTACATCCAGGTGCATAGCCCCCAAATCTTCTAATTCTGTAATTCCCATAGTACCTCTCCAATATAGATAATTATTTTTTATACAACATAGTGAGATGATACCATAATTTTTTTGTAAAATCTAGACCTTGACGCGTATAAATTTATATTTTATTATAAATTGATATTCTGATATTAGGGTCAAAAGGTACAAAATCCGAATCAAGCTTGCTTGAATGAGGATTTTGACCCCAACATCATATTCTTAAATTACAGAAAATGTAAAGATATAAACACTTAGATTGAGTCAGATATAGAAATTGCGCTTACAGAGGTAAACATCATGGCACATGAGCTGGAGAAGACATACGACCCGTCCTCGATGGAGGATAGAATATACGAGAGATGGGAGAAAAACGGATATTTCAGGGCAGAGGCAGATGAGAGCAAGACTCCCTTTACTATAGTTATGCCGCCCCCAAATATCACCGGACAGCTCCACATGGGTCACGCCCTGGACAATACTCTCCAGGACATCCTCACCAGATACAAGAGGATGCAGGGCTTTAACGCGCTGTGGCTTCCCGGCACAGACCATGCCTCTATCGCCACCGAGGCAAAGGTTGTTGAAAAACTTAAGGAGGAAGGCACATCAAAGGAGGAGCTGGGCAGAGAGGCATTCCTGGAGAGAGTATGGGACTGGAAGAGAGAGTACGGCAGCCGCATCACGAAGCAGCTGAGAAAGCTGGGTTCCTCCGCCGACTGGTCCAGAGAGCGCTTCACCATGGACGACGGCTGCAATAAGGCAGTTCGCGAGGTCTTTGTGCGTCTTTACGACGAGGGACTGATCTACAGGGGTGAGCGCATCATAAACTGGTGTCCTGCCTGTCTCACCAGCATATCTGATGCCGAGGTGGAATACGAGGAGCAGGCGGGACATTTCTGGCATCTCCGCTATCCCTTAAAGGATGGTACGGGCTATATCGAGATGGCTACCACCCGTCCCGAGACCATGCTGGGAGATACCGCGGTAGCTGTAAATCCTGCTGACGAGAGATATGGGGATTTTGTCGGAAAGACCGTGATCCTTCCTATAGTACATCGTGAGATACCTGTCATAGCCGACGACTATGTGGATATGGAGTTTGGTACCGGAGTGGTAAAGATCACTCCGGCTCATGATCCCAATGACTTCGAGGTGGGACTGCGCCATGATCTGCCGGTAATAAATGTGCTGACAGAGGACGCAAAGATAACAGACGATTACCCGGAATTTGCCGGGATGGACAGATATGAGGCGAGGAACGCTATAGTTGAAGCGCTTAGGAAAGAAGGCGCTCTGGTAGAGATAGAGGACTATTCCCACAATGTGGGAACCTGCTATCGCTGTCATACCACGGTGGAGCCGAGAGTCTCAAAGCAGTGGTTCGTTGCCATGGAATCATGGGCGGCTCCCGCCATCAAGGCGGTAAAGCGCGGTGATATGAAGTTCGTGCCGGAGCACTTCGACAAAACCTATTACCACTGGCTTGAGAATATACGTGACTGGTGTATCTCCAGACAGCTCTGGTGGGGTCACAGGATACCCGCATTCTATTGCGACAACTGCGGTGAGATGGTGGTTACAAAGGATGACGAGGCGATTTGCCCTAAGTGCGGCAGGAAGATGCGCCAGGATCCCGACACCCTGGACACCTGGTTCTCCTCAGCCCTCTGGCCATTCTCTACGCTGGGCTGGCCTGAAAAGACAAAGGATTTGGAATATTTCTATCCCACCACAGTCCTTGTGACGGGATATGATATCATATTTTTCTGGGTTATCAGGATGGTATTCTCCGGCTTAAAGCACATGGGTCAGGTGCCATTCTCGACCACTCTGATCCACGGGCTGGTGAGGGACTCTCTCGGCCGAAAGATGTCAAAATCTCTGGGGAACGGCATTGATCCCCTGGAGATCATAGATAAATACGGAGCCGACGCTCTGCGCCTGACTCTTGTCACCGGAAATGCCCCCGGAAACGACATGAGATTTTATTATGAGCGCGTGGAGGCATCGAGGAATTTTGCGAATAAAGTATGGAACGCTTCCCGTTACATATTGATGAAGCTCTCGGACGAAGAGCTGGAGAGACCGGCGGATGAGGCTTTGCATACCGCGGATAAATGGATCATTTCTGATGTTAATTCCCTCGCGAAGGAAGTAACCGAAAATATGGACAAATACGAACTTGGCATCGCTGTCCAAAAGGTTTACGACTTCGTCTGGGACGAGTTCTGCGACTGGTACATCGAGATGGTGAAGCCCAGGCTCTACGGGGAGAATATGGAGGAGAGCCGACGCGCGGCGATGTTCTGCCTGACGGCGGGATTGCGCAGATCGAGATAGCGATATTTGAGCCTGATGTTTTCATCGACATTATCAGTTTCGTCTCCGATTTCGAACGGGAGAGTCTTTGACTTTGACATTACGAGAACGTCTCTGGCGATGATTTCGATTTTTCCGGTTTTAAGTTCGGGATTTTCTGTTCCTTCAGGACGGATTCTCATTTTGCCTTTGACGGCGACGCAGAACTCGTTTCTCAAAGTTGCTGCGAGTTCGTGAATTTCTTCGGGAGTTTCGGGGAGCGACGGATCAAAGACAACCTGAATTGGACCTGTCCAGTCCCAGATTTCGATAAAAATTATTCCGCCTAAATCGCGTCTTGCCCTGACCCAGCCGTTAGCACGAACTTCTTTGCCTGCATCTTCTTCTGTAAAGTTGCCGCATAAAGAAGTTCTCTGCCAGGTCTTGTCAAAAATTCCAGCCATTTAATTTTATTCTTTCCTTTCGTTTAATTCTTCATTATCGACCCGAATATTATAACGTTTTCTGAACTTTGCAAGGCTGTTTCCTTTTTTGAATGGGACAGGTTGAATAATGAAAAATAGTAAAGATCACGGTTAAAAATTTTGGAGTTTTGCCAGGGGTCATCTCTGAGTACTTTAAAAAGGAAAGGGGGTGGGAACGATGAGGAAAATAATAATGCTCGTCAAAGCCTTAACAAAGCTTGTCGGAGCATTGTCGGATTTAATCCGCATTTTTAAGTCATAGTCCTTATCCGCCGAGCTTATTGCCGAGGTGGGTAGGTAGCCCATTTTCGGTATAACTCGTTAACGCGTTACCTTCTCCTCGTCGAGGTAACTTTTTTCTTGTCTTGAATTATATCACGATAAAAATTTTTCATGCTAAAATA
>CALFUE010000159.1 GCA_937916345.1 uncultured bacterium | reverse complement strand
ATCAGTCCTATCTGTTTCGCGTGACCTGGTACAAGAACAGGATAAATCTCGAGGTTTTTCATGTTCTGACCGATGGTATGGGTGGAGTTAATTTTATGAAGGAGCTGGTGTGTCAGTACCTGAGACTCGCCCATCCGGAAAAGTTTGCGGATACCGGGAATGATCTCTTAGAGAACACTTCTCTTAATACAGATGACGATTTTCTCAATAATTACGATAAGCCGGCAAAGAACTCCTACGAGAGAAAGAGAGCCTATCTGATAAAGGGAGGGAGGCTTCCTGATGACGGCTTCGGCGTGATCAGAGGCGTGATGTCACTGTCTGCCCTGAAGGCAGTCGCGAAGAAGTACGGCGTCAGCATAAACGATTATCTGGTGGGGGCTTTTGCCTATGGTATATACAGGGGAGCTCTTAAAGGGCATCACACGGACAGGTCGATCCGCGTGGCGGTGCCTGTGAACCTGCGCCCGTTTTTCGATTCCTACACCACAAAGAATTTCTTCGCGGTGATCAGCGCGGATTTTCTTCCTGAAAAGGGACATATGTATTCCTTTGAGGAGGTTTTGAATATTACCACAAAAAGTCTGAGGAACCAGCTCACCAAAGAAAACCTCATGGATATACTTTCTTACAATGTTTCGAATCAAAAGAACATATTTGCCAGAGCGGTGCCTCTTGTGATTAAAAATATAGCTATAAAGGCGGTATATACAAAGAGCGCCATGGCCAATACCACCACTCTGACCAATGTGGGCTCGGCGGTATTCCCAAAGGAGTACGAGGAGTATATCTCAGATTTCTTCGGTTTTTTATCCATGTCTAAGGGGCAGCTTTTGAAGGGAACGGTATTTTCCTACAAAGATAATCTGAGCTTTACTTTTTCCACGGTGTACAAGGATACCGCGGTGGAGAGATGCTTCTTCGGGGTGCTGAGCTCTGACGGGCTGGATGTGACTATTGAGACGAATGGAGTGTTTGAATGAGCAGGTGCAGGAAATGTCAGGTTTATATAAGGGATAATACGGAGGTGTGCCCGCTCTGCAGGTGCGTGGTGGAGAAGTCTGATGACGCCTTCGACGCCTACCCCGATATATCCAAAAAAAACAGACTGTTTTTGCTGTTTACCAGGATATATCTGTTTTTGGCGATCATCGCCGAATCTATTATGGTCTATTTTAATCACATGAATTTCGATGGTACATGGTGGTGCGTGATACCGGCGGGAGTGATGCTGTATATCTATGTGACTTTGAGATATGCCTTCGGCAATTCATACTCCGGTTATATGATAAAGATATTTGTTGCCGCGCTGTTCGCCATAGGTGTACTGACTCTGATAGATTACGGCATGGGAGCCTACGGCTGGGCGCAGGATTACGCCGTGCCCGGGCTTTTGATGCTGCTGGATCTGGTGATACTGATCCTTATGATGGTAAACCACAGGAGATGGTACAGCTATATTTCATCGCAGCTGATCGTTTTCGCGGTAAGTCTGCTGCAGCTGATAGCTTTATCCTTCGGCTATATCAAGAATCCCAATATCGTATTTCTGGCGATCGCGGTAGCAGGCTTTGAGTTCCTGGGCACTCTTATAATAGGTGGAGAGATGAGCGTGAATGAGCTCAGGCGTCGTTTTCATATTTGAGGTAGGACATGGAAAAAGCTTCATTCAGGGGTCTTTTAGCTCTCTACATCATATCGCTTGTCACGAACAATCCGATAGGAACCGGCTTTAAGGACGGAAAATTCAAGAAAAACATGAAGGAAATTCCGATGAAGTTTCCTCCTTATATCCATCAGGAGAAGGTTCGCTTAACTCATTGTGATATGGAGGTTCTCACCAATGAGGCGGTGGGGATAAAAAACGATCGCGTGATCCTTCAGATACACGGTGGTGGCTTTATATTTTCCATAAAAAACGCCAACAGGGATTTCGCGGCGAAATTCTCTGAGGTGGGGAAAGCGGTGGTTTACACTCCGGATTATCGTGTGGCGCCGGATCATGTGTTCCCGGATGCTCTGAGA
>CALFUE010000158.1 GCA_937916345.1 uncultured bacterium | reverse complement strand
GTTGCACAAAAAATCCACGCATTATTGTTGATTTTTACTGTTGACTTTTTTAAAAAAGAATATTATATAATTAAGCACATAAACAATAACATTGTGCTATTATGATAAAGTATAAAGGAGTGTTGACGACATGAAAAGAATGGCACGGATAACCCTTGATGTGCTTGCAGCGGCAATGTGTTTTAGTTTTTTTACTTCAACATGCTTTGCAATTCCATACTCATCTTATGGCTATCCAAAATCCACCTCATCCACAACCCACACATGCCCTGCAATCGCAATCTTCTCACCAGCCGGCGGCGGCTGCACGATTGTGCCGATCTCCTGCGATTCGCTGCGCACGGTAAACTCTTCACTCTCGGTGAACACACCGTAGAAACGGAAATTGTTTATAACACGCTCTCCCTTCAATCCCACGATCAGACCGCCCCTCTCGGTAGTCTCCAGATGACCGGTATTTATCAGATGATTCAGCAGGACTTTCATGTCATCTGCGGTCACCCGGTGGAAATACTTAAGCGTCAGGATGCGCTCGGCCACCGCCGCGGGAGACATCTCTCCACATGAGGCGATGGTACTCATGGTCTGGTGATAGACCAGTGAATAGGGCAGGCGATCCAGCCTCGGGGGCTCCACCCACTTGTCCTCCAGATAGAGCTGCACAAGAGCGATGCCCTGTATCAGCTCCCAGGGAATGGTGGCAGGCATCAGCGCCCTGATCTCCGGCGGATCCTCCCTCATGACAAACCACATCTCCGAGGGAGCGCCCCGTCGACCTGTCCGTCCCATCCTCTGCAGGAAGGAGGACACCGTCCAGGGCGCATCGATCTGAAACGCGCGCTCCAGCTTTCCTATATCAATACCCAGCTCCAGAGTAGATGTGGTGACGGTGGTGGCCATGACCTCCGCATCCTTCATCACCTCCTCTGCAGTTTCGCGGAAGGATGCGGAGAGATTTCCATGATGTATGAGGAAACGATCCTCCTCGCCGTCCAGCTCGCAGTAGCGGCGCAGGGTGGTGGTGACGGTCTCGCACTCCTCTCTGGAATTGACGAAGACCATGCATTTCCTGTCTTTGGTATTATCATAGATGTATTTGAAGCCCGGATCCCTGAAGCCGTTTTCCTGCTCCTGCTCCATAGTCAGATCCGTGACATAAAAGTGCTCCATAGATATGCGCCAGGATGCCGCAGGGGCAAAAACCCCGGGGATGGCAGTGACACGCCCCGTACCGAGGGAAAGAAATTCTCCCACGCGCTCAGGGTCTCCGATGGTAGCAGAGAGACCTATCCTGCGGGGGTTGACCCCGGCAAGCCTTGAGAGGCGCTCGATAAGACAAATGGTCTGACCCCCGCGGTCGCCCCTGAGAAGGGAGTGAACCTCGTCTATCACCACAAACCTCAGATCTCCAAATAGCTTTGGGATAGCTGAATGACGGTGGAGCAGCATTGCCTCCAGGGATTCAGGAGTGATCTGTAGTATCCCGGAGGGATTCTTCAGCAGCATGCTCTTGTGGCTGGCGCTGACATCGCCATGCCAGTGCCACACGGGTATATCCCCCTCCTCACAGAGATCCGTCAGACGCTCGAACTGATCGTTTATCAGCGCCTTCAAGGGTCCGATGTAGATACATCCCACTGAGAGGGGCATTGCCTCATAAAAACGCGATATTATGGGAAAAAAAGCTGCCTCAGTCTTTCCCGAAGCAGTCGACGCCGACAACAGGAGATTATCGTCGGTATTAAAGATCACCTCTGCGGCCGCCACCTGGATGCCGCGAAGGGATTCCCAGCGATTTCTGTATATGTACTCCCGCACGAAGGGAGCGAACTGTCCGAATACATCACTCATGTCAGCCTAAACTCCGCAAATTGCGGATCAGTCTCCTCCGAAAGTATCTCATTCTTTGCAAAGGTGAAGGTGTCGGAACCCAGGAGCCCGCCCACGGACAGCCCCGGATTCTGACAGAGGATGTCCAAAACCTCAATGAAATCTCTGATAACCTCTCTGGGGGTGATAAGGGAGTCCGCGCCGATGCGGGCGAACTCTGTTTTTATGAAGTCCGCCAGTGCCTCCGTGTCAAGGGTGGGCTCGTAGCCGTAGAGCACGGCGTGGATGGCGGTGAGTTTTTCAACCAAAACCAGCATCTCCTCGGCGTTCAGGGACTCAAGCCTGATGACGGGGGAGAGCATATCACGGTAAGTACCGGAAAATCTGCCCTGATCTAGTCTGCTGCGCAGAGCCTCGTAGCTGTAGATACCGCGCCTGTTGTCCTCAATGCACTGGGGCGTGCCGCACATGATGATGCCCAGATACCGGGCTTTTCCGGAGAGAGCGTCATTGTACATGGTGAGGAGTTTCTCGTAATTCGCCTGGCGGGTGACGGAATTGGGGATCTTGTAGATATTTACCAGCTCATCCACCAGTATCAGCATGCCGCAGTAGCCCGCCCCCGTCAGAAAGGCAGCGAATACTTTTAAATAATCATACCAATCGTCATCGGTGATGATCACATTTATCCCGAGATCACGCTTTGCCTCGGTCTTTGTGGGGTATTCCCCGCGAAACCAGCGC
Organism: uncultured bacterium; assembly: GCA_937916345.1. Lineage (GTDB taxonomy): Bacteria > Bacillota > Clostridia > Lachnospirales > Lachnospiraceae > RGIG6904. The sequence continues at coordinate 6,338 of CALFUE010000158.1, read as the reverse complement.
AGCAGCCTGGCCTTCATCTCGTCATCCCCCTCTGCCGATGCCGCAGCGTAAGCATTGAGCGCCTTGCCGAACTCGTAGCCGTGAACCATCTCGGAGAGATGGGTTAAGTCTCTCTCCCCTCCTGCAGCCCATCTGTCGAGAACCAGGGATAAGGCGCCGCCCTCGGGCTTGGTCTTTGTTGCCAAATTTGCCACCAGTTCGCTGTAGGTGGCGAGACCCTGGCCTCTGGTGCCGGTGAGTCTCCGCTCAGGTGAGAGGTCGGCATCCATCACCACAAAACCTTTATCCATGCAGACATTACGGATGGTTTGCAGCATAAAGCTCTTTCCGCTGCCGTAACGACCCATGATGAAACGAAAGGATGCTCCCCCGTCCATCACCAGCTCCACATCGTGGAGAAGAGCGTCGATCTCATTCTTTCTGCCAACTGTAATATAGGGCAGTCCCACTCTCGGGACCACCCCTCCTTTTAATGAATTGATAAGCGTTGATGCAATCCTTTTGGGGATCCTGGTCAGTTCTGTCATATAACCTCTATATCAATTGTCTGATATCATCTATGTAGTCTTCTATAAGCGATGGGTTATCGGATATTTCTATCACAATGTCGAAAAATCTGTCATACAGCTTTTCGTTTATGGAATCACAGAGCAGATTTATATTGAATCCCGACATTTTAAGCCCGTCTATATCTTTGTCTCCTTCGTCAAGCAATGCGGCAAGAAGGATTTTTTCCTCTTTCGTGAGAACGGAAGTCTCGTCAGTTTCCTCTGATTCTCCGGTATCTGCCGGTGTCTCAGGCGCTTCCACCGTCTGCAGGGACACAATATCAAGTCCCCGCTCTTCGTCAGTCAGGAGCTTTTCTCTGATCTCTCCCGCAGCTTTACGGATGGAGTCAAGATTGTCGGGATTTATCTCCACGCGTGTACGCTCCTCGAACTCTCTTTCTTTCCGGACTTCCTGTATTGCCTTTCGGATGCATTTCAGCATCCAACCGGTGTGTATGGGAGCCGCATCGGGCTTAGAGCCGTCGATCTCTGCTCTGATGGTCTCCAGCAAATCCTTCAGCTCGATATTTTTCAGAAACTTCCGTTCATACTCATAGACCTTCCACCTGCCGTCCACGCAGCGGTACTTGCAGAGCTCGCTCACCTGATAATCGTAGGTTCTGGGCTTCGCGTCGTCGCAGAACACTGCGGAGGCAAAGAGCTTTGCAGTGGACCACTTGATGGTGCCGAAGATGTCGTCCATAAACTCGGTCTTTCTGTGGCTGCGGTAGCTTTCTTTTATAATGCGGAAAGCCCTTCCCGCTATCCGCGGATCCAGTGTCTCTTCCTGCCCGCCGCAGAGGGCCTCTCCCAGCTCCTCATCGCTGTAATCCCCGGAATTTATGAGACGGATGAGATTTTCGTCATAGTCCCTGTCCACTGAGTGGGGCAGCAGCTCCGGCGGCAGCCGATAATAGACTACGAAGTGGGTGAGCCATCTGTCGTAGAGTCTGAAGGCGTCGGGGTAATGGGCGCGGTAGCGCGCGCGAAGCTCCACCAGCTTTCTATGGCCCTCCTCGGGAGTGTCGAAGCCTACTCCGTTTATGATTTCAAAGGTGTAGAGCAAAAGAAAAGTGGGATTTGATCGCGGGAATGCTCCTTTCCTGTATCTCGTCCGCCAGGTGAAGTAGCCGCGGAGCTCCCTGTCCGTCAGAGATGAATAAGTGGGGAACAGCTGGAATTTTTCCGGCTCGCACTCGTAGCTGTCCTCGTAATCCGCCATCAGTACCGCCTGCTTCTTGAATATCAATTCTTTGGGCTGGCGGTAGGCAGACACTCCTGTCTGCATCGAGCGGATGCCGCGGATAGCGCCGGGAACTTCTCTGTATTTCAGGTCACCGGGACGTTCTATTTCGATGTCGCTGTATAGATACGATTTGTCGTACATTTTACTGTTTGATGGATACTCCTGCTGCCTTCAAGGTCTCTGCTACGGAATCATAGGTTTCTTTTATTGCGCCGTCGTCAGTGATTTCGAATATCGTGCCCTCCTGCGCGCCCGCCGCCATGGTGGTCAAATCTGCGACACTGCCTATCTTTTCGTCATTCACATAGATATCTGACTCTGATACGCGAACCTTTACGGTTCCCGAGAGTTCAGTGGCGTTTCCTGAAGCATCCGGATCCGTTGTCTTTGAACCCTGATTTCCAGCTGTCTCCTGAGAAACAGCGTTGTCGGTGGTTCCGCTGAAGCCTAGCATGCCGCCGAGATCAAAGCCGATGTTTTTCCCGAAGAACATGAGGATTAGGAAGATTACCACAAGGATGATTATCAATCCTATAAGCTTTCCTATGAGGCCTCCTTTTTTCCTGGTTGTTTTTTCCTCTGACATTTTTTCTCCTCCTCTAGTATATGATACCAGTGCAAAAAGCCATTCACCACTTGCGCTTGCGCAAAAGTGGTGATATGGGTTTTCTGCACGCCCCGATATGAGCATGTAGTGGGGCGAAGCCACACGGGAATGCGAATATCGGGAAGGATTGTGGGAGTGCAAAGCACGAAACAATCCGTTGGTATCATTTTGCACTATAAGCATATATGATACCAGTGCAAAAAGCCATTCACCACTTGCGCTTGCGCAATTCAGGTTATTTTATAAAAGAAATCATCATATTTTGCTGCGAAATTGTCCAGTGTCTCCTGTATCGTATTGTAATTAATATTATAGAGAGTGCTCTCGTCACACTGGAAGATCACATAGGTGAGCTTATCGGGGTTCGCGGCGATAAGCTCATCAATGGCTGCGGTTATGTTGCTGCTCAGCACATCCGCAAGCGCCACATCACTCTTCATTACCACGCGCCTCACTTCCCGTCCGCTCATTCCCTCATATATGAAGAGACAGAAATCATCACCCGTCTTTTCATTCTTCAGCGATACGAGATTCAGGCTCCCTTCCGCCGACTCGTACCGGCTCAGCCGATCCCGATAGTCCTCTGACTCCTTCGTCGCCTCCGACAGCTGTGTCTCTATCTGAGATAGCTGCTCTTCTGCTTCCGTCAGTCTCTCCCCGGCCCTCGTCAGATTTCGGTCGCCAAGGAGCATCACCACGAACAGCACCACGAACAGCACGTCCAGCAGCGGCGTCAGGTTTATCTCCGGACTTTCTCTCCTCTTTCTTCTCATCTGTTCCTCTCTTTATCTTCTCATCGCGACCGAAGCCTGTGGTGTAGTTTTCCTTGTATTCCTGATAATTCTTCTCGAAGCGCTCCATACCGTAGTCGATGGAGTTGACATAGCGGGTTATCAGCCAGATGTCCAGCACCTTGAAGATCACGGCAAAGATGATGCCGTAGACTGTGGAGGACAAGGCGAAACGGACGCCTTCGTTAAGATCCTCGCCGTTATTTATGGAGATAAAGAGCCCGGCAACGGTTCCCAGTATTCCCAGCAGAGGAAAGAGCTGTATCACCAGGGCAAAGGTGTCGTAGTATTTATCTGTCTTTTGATATTCTACGCGGAGAGCGTCAAACTCTTCGTAATCCCATTCCTTTATGACTTTTGTAGTTCTCTTGTAGGAATGGGGTTTGATACGCTCCAGAAAGCCCTGCTTTTCCTCCTGCATGAGATCATCAACCTTGTCCTTCAGCTGCTTAAGACCCGCGAAGGATCTGAGAAAGAAAAAGCCAAATTCAACAATCGCCAGAACAAATATGCCGACATTTAATGTCCAGTTCAGGAACTGGCAGAGGATCATTGCCACAAAATTCATGACTCCATTCATGTGTCACACCTCAAAGAGCAGATCACCGTAGGATGGCATTGGCCAGATATCCTTGTCGGTGATGAACTCCAACTGATCCACTGCGGCGCGCAGACCTTCCATGGCAGTCAGCACATGGTCGCGATAGTGCACCGCCTGCTCCCTGCCGGGCGCCATACTCTTCCCTACCTCTTCCTCTATGGTGAGGCGCTTTAACGCGGCATTGGCCTTTACCAGCAAATGATCAGTCTCGTTAAGGACACTCTCCTGAACCGTGCCATAGCTTGCGTTCACCTGTTTCACCTGATTTACGGAATCAGCCAGACGTGTACTGTTTCTGATGACGGCAGGCAGGATGTGCTTGCTGGCGATATCGATCATGGATTTTGCCTCTATATTGATGGTTTTTGCGTATATCTCATACTCGATCTCCACTCGGGAATCGAGCTCTGCTTTTGTGAATACACCGAAGCGCTCAAAGAGTGCCACGGACTTTTCACTATTAAATGCAGGGATGGCATCCACCATATTTTTCACATTGGGGAGTCCCCTGCGCTCTGCCTCCCTCACCCAGCCGTCAGAATAGCCATCTCCGTTGAAAATGATGCGCTGGTGCTCAGTGGCGTATTTCTTGATCAGATTGTGTAGAGTGATATCAAAGTCCGCCGCTTTTTCCAGCTCGTCTGCCGCCTCGGCAAAAGCCCCGGCCACTATGGTATTGAGCACGATGTTTGGCTCGGCAAGGGAATCCTTTGAGCCCACCATACGAAACTCAAATTTGTTTCCGGTGAAGGCAAATGGGGATGTCCTGTTCCTGTCGGTGGCGTCCTTCATGAAATCGGGAATGGTGGACACGCCGGTGTCCAGGACTGATCCCTTTATGGAATGGTCTGCCTCCCCCGCGTTTATCAGCTGATCCAACACATCCTGAAGCTGTGAGCCCAGAAAAATAGAGAGTATTGCCGGCGGAGCCTCGTCCGCGCCGAGTCTGTGGTCATTTCCCACATCCGCAGCAGAAGCACGAAGAAGATCCGCGTGCTCATCCACAGCCTTGATGATGCAGGTCAGCACCAGGAGGAACATTTTGTTCTCGTGTGGCTTTTTACCGGGGTCGAGCATATTGATGCCGTCGTCGGTGGTGAGAGACCAGTTGTTATGCTTGCCGGAGCCGTTTACTCCGGCGAAGGGTTTCTCATGAAGTATGCAGTGAAGATCGTGGCGATAAGCCACTCTCTTTAATGTTTCCATGATTATTTGGTTGTGGTCGGTGGCAACATTGCAGGGGGCGTAGATGGGTGCCAGCTCGTGCTGTCCCGGAGCAACCTCGTTGTGCTGGGTCTTTGAAGTGACGCCCAGCTTCCATAATTCTATGTTTACATCCCTCATGAAGGCGCCTATGCGGGAGCGGAGAGTTCCGAAGTAATGGTCGTCCATCTCCTGTCCCTTGGGGGGCATTGCGCCGAAAAGGGTGCGTCCCGCAAATATCAGGTCTTTTCTCTTGAGGTATTTCTGCCTGTCCACTATGAAGTACTCCTGCTCACCGCCCACTGAGGGAATCACGCGCTTTGAGGTGGTATTTCCAAACAGTTTAAGTATACGCAGGGATTCTTTGTTTATGGCCTCCATGGAGCGGAGCAGCGGGGTCTTCTGATCCAGCGCCTCGCCGGTGTAGGAGCAGAAGGCCGTTGGAATGCACAGGGTTGCTCCCGCGGAGTCCTCTCTTATGAAGGCGTTTGAAGTGCAGTCCCATGCAGTGTAGCCTCTGGCTTCAAAGGTAGAGCGCAGGCCTCCGGATGGAAAGGATGAAGCGTCGGGTTCTCCCTTGATCAACTCCTTACCTGAGAAGCTCATGAGAACACGTCCGTCTTCCATGGGCGCCGCGATGAAAGAGTCGTGCTTTTCCGCGGTCATACCCGTCATAGGCTGGAACCAGTGAGTGTAATGAGTCGCGCCCTTCTCAATGGCCCATTCCTTCATCTCGTGAGCGATGACATCTGCTGTCTCAAGATCAAGTTCTGCGCCGTTTTCGATGGTCTCGTGAAGCTTTTTGTAGACCTTTTTGGGAAGTCTCTCCCGCATCACGGAGTCGTTGAAAACATTTTCACCGAATATGGCTGATACATTTATTTTGTTTTCCTCAGTCATAGCTGCCTCCATATTTTTTCATTCCTCTTTATACGATAGCACAATGACGTGGTATATTCAAGGGATGTTTGATTCAAAAACCCGCAGGATGTTGTCCTGCGGGCTTTGTCTGTCATATGTTATTTTTTGATGTCGGGCTCAAAAGGTATTTGAACCTTTCGTTCTCAAGCTTTGCCGTCTGATCCGAGAACATTCTTGATCTTGTGAGCAACCATATCCTTTACAGCCTGACGAGCGGGCTTCAGGTACTGGCGAGGATCGAAGTGATCGGGATGCTCTGCCAGATACTGGCGGATAGCAGCGGTCATGGCCAGACGAGAGTCAGAGTCGATGTTGATCTTGCAGACAGCACTCTGAGAGGCCTTGCGGAGCTGCTCCTCGGGGATACCAACGGCGTCGGGCAGGTTGCCGCCGAACTTGTTGATGGTATCTACCTCATCCT
>CALFUE010000157.1 GCA_937916345.1 uncultured bacterium | reverse complement strand
CCCCCACTTACGTGCAAGCACGACGTGTGGGATGGCTTTTTGCACTGGAATCATATATATTAATTCAGGGGCGTATAGCCCATCAGATACTCATCTGTCTCTGCCGCGCAGTGCCTGCCCTCCGCGATGGCCCAGACCACCAAAGACTGACCTCTCCTCATGTCTCCCGCCGAAAATACCCCGGGGACGCAGGTACCATAGCCTCCCTCCCGCGTCTCCACGCAGCCTCTCGCGGTAAGCTTTACACCACTTCCCGATATGATGTAATCCTCGCAGCCCACGAAGCCCGCCGCGATAATCAGCATATCGCACTTGACCTTTTTTTCGCTTCCCGGTATCTCTGCCGGTTTTCCGCTCTCGAATTTTATCTTTACTGTTACGATCCCGGTAAGCTTTCCTTTTACCGTCATAAGCTCTTTGACAGTAGTCTCGTAAACTCTCGGGTCCTCACCGAATACCTCTATAGCTTCCTGCTGGCCGTAATCCGTTTTCAGCACTCCCGGCCACTCCGGCCACGGATTTGAATCCGGCCTCTTTTCGGGCGGCTTCGGCATCATCTCGATCTGCAGGATATTCTTTGCCCCCTGTCTGATGCAGGTTCCAAGGCAATCGTTTCCAGTGTCTCCGCCGCCGACGATCACCACATTTTTTCCCTTTGCGCTGATGGCCCATTTATCCCGGTTTCCCTTGAGCACATCCTTTGTCGCGGACTTCAGGAAATCCACCGCGTAATGAACCTCTTTGCATTTTTCTATCCCGGGAATGTCAAGACCTCTCGCCTTTTTTGCCCCGCAGCAGAGAACCAGGGCGTCATATTTTTTACTCAGTTCCTCAATAGAAATACTCTTCCCAACATCCGTGCCGGTGATAAATGAGACTCCCTCATCCTCCATGAGCTTCCTTCGCCTCACGATCACTTTTTTGTCCAGCTTCATATTGGGAATACCATACATCAGTAATCCGCCGATCCGATCCTCCCTCTCATACACATCAACCAGATGACCTCTGTGGTTAAGCTGGTCAGCACAGGCCAGACCCGACGGACCGGCTCCTATCACGGCGATCTTCTTTCCGCTCCTCTGAAAGGGAATGCGGGGTTTAACCCAGCCCTCGCGAAAGCCTTTTTCTATCAGATACAGCTCGTTGTCATGAATAGTGACGGCATCGCCGTCCATACCGTTGATGCAGGCCTTCTCACACAGCGCGGGACAGACTCTTCCGGTAAACTCGGGAAAGTTGCTGGTCTTTAACAGTCTGGAAAGGCCGTGCTCATCGTGACCTCTGTATATCTCATCATTCCATTCCGGTATCAGATTATGAAGAGGGCATCCCGTCACCATCCCCTTCAAGCGTATCGCTGACTGGCACATCGGCACGCCGCAGTCCATGCATCTGGCGGCCTGCAGTCTCCTCGCGTCCTCACTCAGCTGCTCATGAAATTCCTCAAAATTCCCTATTCTCGTCTTTTCAGGGGTCCGGGGATCCTCTGTTCTCGTTATCTCCATAAAGCCGGTGGCTTTTCCCATCACTAAACCTCCTATATTCCTGCGATTTCCTTAAACGCTTCCATCACAGCCTGCTCGTGACTAATCCCCTGCTCCTCGTACTTTCCTATCAGGTTTAATACCCTTCTGTAGTCAAAGGGGATGATCTTTTTGAAATCCTTCACCTTTGTCTCAAAATCCTCGAGGATGCATCGCGCCCTTTCTGAACCCGTGCTCTTTTCATAATCCTCCAGTATCTTTCGCAGCTCCTCTTTGTCCGCTGCCTCTTCTATCTCACCCATATCGATCATGGCGTTGTTTATCCGTGTGTACAGGCTGTGGTTCTCGTCGAGGATATAGGCTGTCCCTCCGCTCATTCCGGCAGCGAAATTCTTCCCCACCGGTCCGAGTATCACAGCCTTTCCGCCTGTCATATATTCCAGTCCGTGATCTCCGCAGCCCTCGCACACTCCCGTCGCTCCGGAATTTCTCACCATGAATCTCTCGCCGGCAATGCCCGATATGTAGGCGATACCCGCGGTCGCACCATAGAGCGCCACATTTCCGATGATAATATTTTCCGAAGCCTTAAAGCGAGCCTCTTTAGGCGGCCTGATAACCAGCTTTCCTCCGGAGAGTCCCTTGCCGAAGCCGTCGTTGGCGTCGCCGCAGAGCATCAGTGTCAGGCCTTTGGGGATGAATGCGCCAAAGCTCTGGCCTGCTCCTCCCTTCATATCCACAAGGACGCTGTCTTCCGCAAGCTTGTCGCCAAACCTCTCCGTGATGCAGGAGCCCAGTATGGTGCCGACGGTTCTGTCGGTGCTTGATATGGCAATATCAGGTATCAGCAGCTGATCCTTCCCATCCCATTTGCCGAACCTCGGCAGAAATACTCTCTCGTCAATTGTCTTTTCCAGGGCAAAATCATACAGCCTTTTTTTCGAGAAATAATCTTCTCCCGTCCTTGCGCAGCAGGGATCCAGTATGCTCTCCAACGATACCTTATCCGCCCTCTTTGTTATCTGTTTTTCCTTTGCCACGATGAGGTCGCTCCGCCCCACCATCTCGTCCAGCTTTCTAAAACCCAGCTCTGCCATGATCTCCCTGAGTTCCTGCGCTATGAAGGTCATGAAGTTTATCACATACTCCGGCTTCCCCTTGAACCTTTTCCTCAAGGTCTCATTCTGGCAGGCGATCCCCACGGGACAGGTGTCCTTGTTGCAGACGCGCATCATCATGCATCCCATGGAAACAAGGGGCGCCGTGGCAAATCCGAATTCCTCCGCTCCAAGGAGCGCCGCGATGGCCACATCTCTGCCGCTCATTAACTTTCCGTCTGTCTCCAGCACCACTCTGTCACGCAGTCCGTTTTCTATTAAGCTGTGGTGCGTCTCCGAGAGTCCCAACTCCCAGGGAAGACCTGCATTGTGGATGGAGCTGGATGGAGCAGCTCCCGTGCCGCCGTCATATCCGGAGATCAGTATGACCCCTGCCCCGGCCTTTGCCACGCCGCAGGCGATGGTTCCAACTCCTGCCTCGGATACCAGCTTTACGGAGATCCGCGCCTGCCTGTTGGCATTTTTCAGATCGTATATCAACTGCGCCAGATCCTCTATGGAATAGATATCATGATGGGGCGGCGGCGATATGAGCGCCACGCCGGGTGTGGAGTATCTTCTCTCCGCGATCCAGGGATATACCTTCTTTCCCGGCAAATGACCGCCCTCTCCGGGCTTTGCTCCCTGGGCCATCTTTATCTGTATCTCCATGGCATTACACAGATATTCGCTCGTCACGCCGAATCTTCCCGACGCCACCTGCTTGATGCGGCTGTTCTTTTCGGTCTTAAATCTGGCAGGATCCTCTCCGCCTTCTCCGGTGTTGGATTTTCCCCCCAGTCTGTTCATGGCGATCGCCAGAGTCTCGTGAGCTTCCCTTGAGATCGATCCGTATGACATGGCTCCGGTCTTGAAGCGCTTTACGATCTCACTCACCGGCTCCACCTCTTCTATCGGAACACTGTTTTCCGTTTTTTTAAATTCCAGCAGTCCTCTCAGGGTGTGTGGCTTTTCATTATCAACCAGCGCCGTATATTCCCTGAAGAGCTCGTAGCTCCCCTCCCTCACTGCTCTCTGCAGGGTCACGATGGTCTGGGGATTGTAGAGATGATCCTCCTTGTCCTCACCGCTTCTGCAGCCGTGGAAACCTGTACTGTCGAGAGTAGTATCCACGGTCAGCCCCATGGGATCAAAGGCTCTGTCATGTCTGAAAAGCACTCCCTCTTCTATCTCCTTGAGGGTGATACCTCCGACGCGGCTCACTATTCCCGTAAAATAGCGATCTATCACATCCTGCGCTATGCCCACCGCCTCAAATATCTGCGCCGACTGATAAGACTGGATCGTAGAAATACCCATTTTTGCGGCAATCTTTACTATTCCGTGAAGTATCGCCGAGTTGTAATCCTCGATGGCAGTATGATAATCCTTGTCGAGGATACCCTTGTCTATCATCTCCGATATGCACTCCTGAGCCAGATAGGGATTGACCGCTCTCGCTCCAAAGCCCAGGAGCGCCGCGATCTGGTGTACATCTCTTGGCTCACCGCTCTCTATGATGAGAGATACTGCCGTCCTCTTCTTTGTCGCCACCAGATGCTGCTCCACCGCGGATACTGCCAAAAGTGAGGGGATCGGAACATGGTTCTCATCCACGCCCCTGTCGGAGAGTATCACTATGTTCACGCCCTTTGCGCAGAGTCTGTCCACTGCTACTATCAGATGGGACAGAGCTTTTTCAAGGGATGTGTTTTTATAGTAGAGAATTGAGACTACGCCGCTCCTCAGACCCTTCTGATCCAGCGCCTTTATCTTTAAGAGATCCACGCCTGTCAAAATGGGATTGTTGATCTGAAGGACATGACAGTTTTTTCCTTCCGCAGCCAGGAGGTTTCCGTCGGAACCCACGTAGCAGCAGGTATCTGTCACTATCTCCTCCCTGATCGAATCTATTGGCGGATTGGTTACCTGGGCAAAGAGCTGTTTGAAATATGAGAACAACGGCTGGTGCTTTTCCGAGAGGACTGCCAGCGGTATGTCCGTACCCATTGACGCCGTCTCTTCGATGCCGTTTTCCGCCATTGGCAGGATCCCTCTCTTCACATCCTCATAGGTATATCCGAACACCCTGTAAAGCCTGTCCCTGGTACCCTGATCGTGCACCGGTATTTTTTTATTGGGGATCTTCAGTTCAGAAAGATGCAGAAGATTTAATGACAACCATTCCCCGTATGGATGTCTCCCCGAATAGCTCTCTTTGCACTCTTCATCAGAGATGATGCACTTCTTTTCGGTGTCGACAAGAAGGATCTTTCCGGGCTGAAGCCGTGATTTTTTCACGATATGCTCCGGCTCTACCGGGAGCACGCCAACCTCGGATGAGAGAATCAGCCTGTTGTCGTCGGTAATATAATATCTGGAGGGGCGCAGACCGTTCCTGTCCAGCGTGGCTCCCGCCAGTCTTCCGTCCGTAAACAGGATGGCTGCGGGGCCGTCCCAGGGCTCCATCATGGTCGCGTAATAATGATAAAAATCTCTTTTCTTTTGATCCATATGCTGATCCTTATTCCAGGGCTCAGGGATCATCATCATGACCGCCAGCGGAAGGGGCATTCCGTTCATCATGAAAAATTCCAGGGTGTTGTCAAGCATCGCTGAGTCAGAGCCTGTCCTGTGGATCACGGGGAATATCTTTTCCGCTTCCTCGTCAAGCAGCGCAGAGTGCAGCGTCTCCTCCCTGGCCAGCATGCGGTCGTAGTTTCCGCGGATGGTGTTGATCTCACCGTTATGCGCGATATATCGATAGGGATGCGCCCTCTCCCATGACGGTGTTGTGTTTGTGGAAAATCTGGAATGTACAATGGCTAGAGCCGTCTCATAATCCCTGCTCTGAAGATCCGTGTAAAATTTTCTGAGCTGACCCACCAGAAACATTCCCTTATAGACAATAGTTCGTGAGGAAAGGGAACAGATGTAGGTGTCCTCGGTACTCTGCTCAAATTCCCGGCGGCACACATACAGCTTTCTGTCAAAGGGAAGCCCCTTTTCACAATCCCCGGGTCTCTTTACAAAGCACTGCATGATACAGGGCATGCAGTCTCTGGCTCTCTCTCCAAGAATATCCGGGTTTGTGGGAACAACCCTCCAGCCGGACATTTCCAGGCCGTTCTTTTCACATATAACCTGAAACATCCGCATTGATAGGGTTCTCTTTCTCACATCCTGCGGAAAAAAGAACATCCCGATGCCGTAATCTCCCTCTTCTTTCAGGTCGATTCCGTCTTTCATAAGCACTCCGGAAAAATATTTGTGAGAGATCTGAAGGAGTATGCCTACGCCGTCTCCCACCTTTCCGGAGGCGTCCTTTCCTGCTCTGTGCTCCAGTCCCTCCACCACTGACAGCGCGTCATCCATGGTGCGGTACTCTTTTCTCCCGTCTATATTGACGATCATTCCGATACCGCACGCATCCTTCCCGGACTGCATTTCCTCATAACGCCTTTTCAGGTATTCCTTTGAATAATTTCTCATCACCGCTGCCTCCGTGAGACTTTTTTGTTGCTATTCACTGCCAAAATGGATGTGAATAGTAACACTTTTTTCATGTCTCCTATCATAAGTCCTTGACACAATAAAATAAAATGCTTATTATTTTGCAATAATGATACAAAAAAAGTATGATAAATAAAGAAGGAGACAACCATGGATCTGCGACAAATACGCTATTTGCTCGCCGTTGCCGAGGAAAGGAACATCACGAAGGCTGCTGAAAGGCTGCATTTATCACAGCCTCCCCTAAGCCGGGCATTGATGGAGCTGGAGGAGGAATTGGGCTGCACGCTGCTAATCAGAGGAAAGCGCCACATATCCCTCACTCCCGAAGGACTTGCTTTAAAAAGAAGGGGTGAGCAGCTCCTGGCGCTTACGGATATGACGAAAGCCGAGATATCGGAGATGAAGAACGGCGAGACTGGCACTCTCTACCTGGGTCATGTGGACAGTAATGGTCCCACCCTCGCGGCAGAGTGGATCGAGTCCTTTAAGAAGGAGTATCCGGCAGTCACCTACAATCTGTGGTGCGGCACCGTGGACGATCTGACCGACCGTCTTCGCTCCGGTCTCCTGGACCTGGCCATCACCATGTCACCCTCATCCAGTGATCTGATTGACGGCATAACGGTCTACTCGGAGGACTGGGTCGCCATCATTCCAAAGTCTCACCCATTGGGAAAAGCGCGAAAAAAAAGCGTTTCCCTGCCGGAACTCGCGGGAAACGATCTCATCATATCCTCCAGGAGATCCAGGGAGGAGGAGATCAGGAACTGGTTCAAGGACACCGGCGATGAGCCCAGATTCGTCGTGAAGACGGCTCACTCCTCAAACGCCGCGAAGCTCGTCGGGCGAAACATCGGAATCGCGCTGTTTCCTGCCTCCGTGGCAAAAAATATACCGACGGAGACAGATGTCATCATCAAAAAAATCACTCCCGCCATACGCGTGGAATATATGCTCTCCTACGCCAATGACAAGACACCGAACGCCCTCACCGCAAAATTTATCGAACACGTAAAAAACCTCTGCCATGTATGACAGAGGTTTTTACGCGAAGCGCGCACTTGCCGCGCGATTGCGACTCAATTTGTATTTCTATGATACCCTTCCCCCGTCCATCGAAAGGGTCCTCTTTGCGATGCACATGGTAGAAGGTCTGTGCGAAACTATAAGTATCGTCCTGTTATCTGCCGACTCCTTGAGTGCTTTCAGTATGACCGCCTCGTTCAGGCTGTCGAGATTGCTTGTAGGCTCGTCAAGCAGCATAAAAGGTGCATTATGAAGAAATGCTCTTGCAAGTCCGATTCTCTGCCTCTCACCACCGGATAAGGTGCTTCCCAGCTCTCCTGCCTGTGTATCATAACCGTCTGGCAGCGTCATGATGAAATCGTGTATCGAAGCCTTTTTGCACGCCTCTGCAACTTCCTCATCAGTGGCGTCGAGCTTTCCGATGCGGATATTGTTTGCGATAGTATCCTTAAAAATAACGGTCTCCTGCGTCATGAAGCTCTCCATATCCCGCAGATCATTCGTATTTATGTCGTTTATATCCCGTCCCGATATTTCCATGCGCCCCTCCTTTGTCTTCCAAAATCGCATAAAAAGCTTTAGGAGGGTAGATTTGCCGCATCCGCTTTTTCCGACTATTCCCACTATCTCATCCCTGTCAACCTCAAGCGAAACATCCTTTAATACCGTTTCTTCCCCATAGCCAAAGGTGACATTTTGGGCAGCAACATCCTCGAAAGAGATTTTATCTTTTCCGGTTACATCCTCTGTCTCAGGCACTTCATCGATTATGGCGAGCACCCTGGCGCCCGAAGCCACAGTACTCTGCAGAGTGGTGCCAAGAGCAGACAGTGCCGTAACCGGACCGAATGAGGACATAAGAGCGATCACCGGAATCAGCAGCCCCTCAAAGCCCACCGCTCCGGAATTGTAGAGAACGAGACAGACCAAAAGCATCGCCAGATCCGAGAGCCAGATAAATGTATTTGTAAGCGCGGTATTTGTGCCCGTAAGTCTGCTCAAAACGCCCTGTCTTTTTACCAGCTCATTTGTCTTTTCCGTTATCTCGCTTAGTCTACTTTCTCCGCCGTGATACTGCAGGGATTCATCTATCCCTCTGATGCTCTCCAGCATATGCGCTGACAATTCACCCGACTGTGCGCGGAGATCATCCCCCAGCGTCCCGCTCCTCTTTGAAACGATGACGGGCAAAGCCACTCCGACGATAAGAAATGCCGCCAGAGCGACAAAGCCGGGTATCGGGTGAAAGCTCCCGATAAAGATGCACATGATAGTCTCAGTCACGATCGCAATACATATGGGGGATATGGTGTGGGCGTAAAATACCTCCAGAAGCTCCACATCTGACGTGATGAGGGATATCAGATCTCCCTTATCCCTGCCCTCAAGCTTTGCGGGGCAGAGTTTTCTGAGAGCTCCAAACACCCGATCCCTTATGATGGCAAGGAGGGTAAATGCTATATAGTGGTTGGTGCGCTGCTCCGAGAAACGGAATATCGCCCTCAAAACCGCAAACACAAGCAGCAATATCACTATAGTACCGTAGGTGAGCCCCGTCTCAATCCCCAGACCTTCCAGAACCGCGTAGCCTCCCAGTACAGGGATGAACTGCGCCGTCAGAAATCCCAGTGTTCCGAGCGTCACCGCCAGCAGCATGAAGCCCGCCAACGGTTTTACGAGAGAGAGCATCCTGAACAAAACCTTTACCTTACTCATTTATGCTACCCCCTTTCCAAAATTCTCGAGGGCTTCCTGCGTATTCCAGAGTTCCCTGTAAGAAGGACAATTTCTAAGCAGCTCCTCGTGAGAGCCTGCGCCTGCGAGATCGCCCTTATCGAGGCAGAAGATCATATCCGCATCCGTCACATTTGCCAGGCGGTGGGTAATCATTATGATCGTCTTTGTCTCTGACAGCTTCCTGATCTCTCTCAATATCAGCTCTTCGCTCTCAATATCGATATTGCTGGTAGCTTCGTCAAAAATGCAGATCCTTGAATCATGAAGAATGGCTCTCGCCAGAGAGAGTCTCTGCCGCTGCCCGCCGGAGAGATTACCGGCATTTTCGGTAAGCTTACTGTCAAGTCCATCCCCGCTTCTGAAGAAGTCCGCCACATCGCACTCCTCGAGGACAGCCCAGAGCTTTTCATCCTTTGCGTTCGTGTCCGCGAGCTGCAGATTTTCCCTGACGGTTCCCTTGAAGAAAACGCTGTCCGGTCCGACATAAGTTATATTCTTTAGAAGACTGTCCTCGTTTATCTGCTGGAGATCCGTATCTCCTATCGTGATACTGCCTTCTTTTACGGAATTTCTTCCCATGATCAGGGATGCGATGGTAGACTTTCCACTTCCGCTCTCACCGACGATACCTGTGAAGCTGCCCTCACTGATGGTCATTGAGATATCATGGAGAATTTCACGATCCTGCGTGTAGGAAAAGCGGATCCCGCTTAATTTTATCGTGGAAGCACTCTCCGGGAAGGAAATTAATCTTTCCTCCGGCTCCTCCACGGATAAGAATTTGAATATCCTGTCGCTGGCAGCCATGCCGTTCATAGCGACATGAAAATAACTTCCCAGCTTTCTCATGGGAAGGAAGAATTCGGCAGAGAGAAGTATCATGAACAGCACAGAGACCAAACCTATGTCTCCGTCGATAAACGCCTTGCCGGCGAGGGCTATTCCGATCGCGGCGCCGCCGTAGGTGAAGAAATCCATGATAATGATGGAATTGAGCTGCATCGTCAGGACCTTCATGGTCACTCTTCTGAAATTTTCAGACTCCTCATTCATGAGCTCATGCTTATATTCGTCTGCCCGATAGGTCTTTAATGTAGTCATACCCCTGAGATTTTCAAGGAAGGCGCTGCCAAGCTTTGCGTACTGATCCCAGTACTTTGAGAGGATACGCTTTGCGATCTTCTGAACCATCATGATAGCGCCGGGTATCAGGGGCACACAGATGAGAAGTACCGCAGCGACCTTGAAGCTTCCCGCCGCCCCAAACAGAAAGAATAGTGTTATCGGAGCGAGAAATGCGTAGAAGAACTGCGGGACATAGGCTCCGAAATAGCTCTCCAGCTGCTCCACACCCTCCACGCTCTCCTGCACGAGCTCTGCCGTCGACGCGTGCTCCCTGTAGGTATTTCCGAGGCTAAGGAGCTTTTTGTATATCTGCTCGCGCATCACCCTCTTTACGGTCTTTGACGCGAGATAGCTCATCCTAACGGCAGCCTTTGAGGTGAACCACCTGAGTACGAGCATCGCGAGAAGAATACAAAGCTTTACGGCAATCGTCTGTCCTGTTTCATTTCCCGTGTAGAGTCCCTCGACAAGCATCGCGATCACGCCTGTCATCACCGCATTTATGATAAGCTCCATCCACTGCAGGATTATGTTTCCTGTGATGTATTTCCTGCTCTCAGGACACATCTTCATTAAGCGTTTATCAAACATCTCCCAGCGTACCTCCGTAAAGCGGACATTCGCAATCCGCTTCGCTACTTGCTCATGAACACAGGCTGCTTAGCCGCCCTTTTAACTGACTCTTTGCGTTTTCGAGGACTCCTCTGTCATCGACAGAATCCATATCGAGTCCTACGGCACGGATGCAAGTGGCATCCTTTACTCCGTACAGGCCAAGGGATACGGCTTTTATGTACTCATATCCGAAGTTGTTTTTTCCGATCTCGCCGCCGGCAGTCGTGACATAGTAGAGCTTTTCTGCGCGGCAAAGCCCGTGCGAGATGCCATTTTCATCGTAATAGAATGTAATGCCGTTTACACTGATATTTTCAATGTAAAGCTTCAGTACAGCCGGAAAGGACAGATCCCAGTAAGGTGCTGCAACTATAATATCATCCGCTGCCGCAAATTGCTTTGCCGGATCATAATAAGGATCCGAGAAATCAGCATCTCTGAGAGCTCTGTCTCTTTTTTCGATAATATCACTATCAACCGGGGAAAGCCCATAATCATAAAGATTCACAGTTTCTATATCATCACCGTCAACAGGGATACATGAAAGGACGGCCGAAGCGAGTTCTCTCGTTCTTGAATCATCTCTTGCACATGCGTCAATAAATAAAATCATTTCCTTTACCACCGTTGTTACGATCGCATCATTCCGCGACCCTTTATTTTATCTTCGCGAGCTTTTTTTCTTCCGTTATTTGAAGAAAAGGTCTGTGATCTCACTGGCCTTTTTAATACCCTTTTCTGGTACCCTTATCTGATAAACTTACCTGATATCCTTGCCCATAAGCTTGTCATATACCTTCTGGGCACTTTCGTTATCCTGCTTGCCTATCACATCCTTGCAGCCTATTGCCGCCAGCAGCAGGGAAGACTTCATGAACAGAACCGGGTCTGCCCCAAAGGGACTGCTTGCCTGCATAAGGGTCTGAACTATATTCCATCCCACAAAGGACGCCTGTTCGGAGAAGTCCTTAAAACCGTAGGCCTTTCTGAAGAGCTCCACATTGCTCATCTTGCTCATGAATTCCGTTTCGCTCTTGCGGATGGTGGCCTCCTTAATAAGATCCCTGGTTCCGGTACGGTCTCTTAAGCCTTGGTCATCCATGATCTTCTGGATGTTTTCACCCCTTAAAGCCTCTATCTCCTTGGCAAGGGGGCCTTCTTCAGAAAAGTATTTTTCCATCAGCTTCTTGTCTGAACATACCGACATGATGAAGCGTGCCGTGTGCAGGGTCTCGGAGATGACCGACTTAATCCCGCCCACGAACGCGTTTGTAAAGGCGGATACCCCGAAGCTGCTGCCGGACAAAACGTTTATGAAGGTGGTGACGGTCTCCATGATCTCTCTCTGATTGGCGCTCTTTGCCGCCTCGGGTGCCACCTCATTTAAGATCCACTCCTTATTGAGCTGGTTATCCTTAGTGACCATTTTCTGGGCATCGGTCTGCACTTTTGCACCCTTGGCGCGCTTTTCCTGCCTCTCTTTCTCAAGCTCTTCCGGGGTGTTTGCAGTGGATTTGATGGTATCAAGGTTTATGCCTATATCTCCGAGATTGAACAACGCGCTGACTGCGCTGGTGGTCTGCTGCATCGCTTCACCGGCCACAGCCGTCACACCCTTTGCGGTTTCAGAGATCATTTGCAGAGCCCCGCTTGTGCTCATTGCGGAACCGCCGCCGAGAGTGGCGTATCCCAGATACTCTGTTGTCTTGTTCCTGCTTGCCGCAGAAACCACAACGCCGGAGCTTAACATCTTGTTCTTCATCTTGGGGCTTAGGGCCATCATCATGATCCTCTGTCCGAAGCCGTAGCCCGGGATGGCTCCCTCGACCTCCGCCCTTACTCTTCTGCCTATGAAACGCGTGAGTCTGAAGCCCGAGCGGTACAGGTTCTTTCTCATGAACTTATAGTTATACATAAAGCGACCGTATTTATTGATATCGCCCTGGGAGCGGTACTGTTCCGCTTCTCCCATGAGAAGCTTTCTCTCACCCTCCGTACGCTTCACGAACTTAAGAGCGTTCCCGAAGAGATTCCAGTCCACTCCGGTGCTTCTTCCGCCCACATAGAACCAGTTAAAGATCTTCTTGCCTTCCATCATGTCGGCGAAGTTCTTTTTATTCTTTGTATCCCTTGCGTCGGAAACCTGGGTGGAGACCAGGCTCTTCATGGCATCCCTGACATCATACTGGCTGGTGGCCAGAATATTCGTCTGTCCGGGAGTGCTGAAATGGTCAATATAGTAATCCGCCAGCTGGTCTCTTCCGATCTCGTTCACATAACGGTTCTCGTTCTGGCCTATGGCCGTGGTAAGGGTGCCGTCCGTGGAAACGTCCAGGATATCCCTGTGCCGCAGCGCATGCACCACCAGCATCTTCTCGTTCATGGACATGCCGGAGAAGGCGGAGAGCATGGGCATTGCCAGATCCGGATTCTTCTTGGCCTCTCTGGCAAGGAAGTCATTGAAGTAGTCGAAATGGTTAAGATCCTCTTCCTGGAATCTTTCATCGATCTCTTTTCCAAGGGCTCTGGCGGCCACATTGGGCGAGGACGGATCCGTGGTATGCTCAACGGTCTGTCTGCAGAGCTGGATCCTTACGTTCTCCTCTTCGATCTCCTTCACCAGATCCATGGCCCGCTCAAGCATCTGCCAGTCGATCATGGTCTTTCTTGCAAGAGCGTCCTTGGCAAAGCAGCTGTCTGATATCTCCCTCTTGCTGAGATCGATGTCATCCCGCAGCTGGTAGCTGAAGAGGGTTTCCGCGGCCTTGTCGAACATCTCGTGCTTTATGGACCGGTTCAGCTCCGCAATGAAGTCATGATCCATTCCGTCTGGTCTCATAAAGGAGTTCTTTATGGCCTCGCGCTTTTCGTTGTTTACAAAAGCCACACCACCAAGGAAGAAGGAGCTGACATACCCCGCGCTGGTGGTATAGTCGATGGCTGTCCTGTCCTGAAGCACATGAATCAGCATATTGATCTGCACATCATTATAGCTTTCAAATTTCTTTACGATCTTCGCAACCGACTTGTCATTCGCGATATCGTCCTTGGCAAGGTTCTTAAAGTAGTCCCGGAAGGTCTTTGCGCCGTAATACTGCTTGGTGTCAAGAGCCTCCTTCACCTTCTCCTCATTCCTGGTCTGTCCCGAGAGGATCCTTCCCATTTCTCCGGTGTATTTTCCGTCAGCCAGTCTGTCATAGTCTTTCGGCCTCATCTCGTTCTTCTTCATCATACAGAACTGGGTGTACTTATATGCCTTCTCGAACATGGTGACGGAAACCCGTCTGAAGCCCGTCTTCCTGTCGGTCTTCATGAGACGGCTCATGACCAGGTTATAATCGATCTTCGGCGCGAAGTCCTGATCATAGATGAAGGAAGCCAGCTGATCCTGAAGCTCCAGCTCTCTCTTATATTCCTTATCCTTGTCCTTAATGGCTTCAAGGGAAGAGAATTTCTCGTTTGCCGTGAGTCCGATATCCGGGAAGGTAAGGGCAATGGCAAATACCTTCTGCTCATCCCGGGTCAGGTTGTTGTACTGGTTGATGAGATCCTTATTTCCGGACATGCCGATCTCTTTTTCGATATCGGCTCTGGTATAGTTTTCAGAGCTCATGAGCTTCTCCTCGGCAGACAGGGATTTGTCGTCTATATGCTGCATGAGCACGCTGGAATCCGGGAGATAGCTTAGGGTGATCTGTCTTATGGATTCCGCGTCAAGTTCATTCCGCCCCTCTGTCTTATCGCCGATCAGCTTATCTATCTGCTCCGTTATGGAAGCGGTAAGATCTTCCACCTTCGTCTCCGCGTTAAGAGCCTCGAAGATATCCTTTTTGAAGTAGTTGAATAAGCCCAGCTGCTCCTTCGGCTTGGCCGTTGCGGCATTGATCTTCG
>CALFUE010000156.1 GCA_937916345.1 uncultured bacterium | reverse complement strand
CACGGGAGATATGAGTGTTTGAGCAGCACATTGCACACAACGTGTGCGTGCTGCGCATCATAGTCGGGGGCAAAATACCTTTTGACCCCGACATCATAAGATTTGGCTGTGAATAGTAACACGATGAGAGACTAAGAATGATCAACATATCTTGACGGATAAGAGTAACAGGTGATATAATTTGGAAGATTGTATTCGATAGTTAACAGAGGTTTACAAAGAATGTTAGATTTTGATCCGGAATTTTACGTGAAACTGTTTGACGGCCTGAACAGTAGCGCAGTTCTGATGCAGGTAGATGAGAATAAAAACTACGAGCCCGTCTGGTGTTCGGGGGAGTTTCTCGCCATGATCGGCGGCACAGAGGAAGAGTACATCGCTTCCGAAAAGGGCAGGGGCGTGGAATCCGTCCATCCTGATGATCAGGATTCGGTAAAATACCTCTTTCGCAACAGGTGCACCAAGGAGGGAAAGAACCACCTGGATGTGAGAAAGCGCAATATGAAGGGGGACTGGCTCTGGGTAAAGATAAGATACGCCTTCATAGATTACAAGGGGGCAGAGTATACCTACTGCGTTTATGAGGATATCACGGAGATGAAAGAGAGCCAGGCACAGACACTGGCTATGTACGAAGAGCTCAACAAGGAGCTGAATGCCATCGCGGACAATTCCCTCTCTGCTCTCCGCTCCAATCTGACAAAGGGTGTCGTGGAGGAGGTTCGCGGATCAGACCTCTACGATGTAGACAAGGTTGGCGCTGATATCGGAGACCTCATAGCCGTCAGGATGGCAGGTATGCCCATAGCGGCCGACAGACAAAAGTACATGGAAGTATTTGACCTGGATAGATTAAGGGAGAAGTATTATCTGGGTGAGGGACCATCATCCCTCGTAATTTTCTCGCGCAGACAATCCGGCAGACAGTGCTTCATCAAATATTCCGCATCTATGCGAAAGGATCCTGCCACAGGTGATATCATTGTCCTCGGCGTGGAGACGGAGTACAATTCGGAAAAGGTTACCGAGGTCTTAAATGAAAAAGTGCTGGCAAAGCAGTATGATATGGTGTGCTATATCGTAAACGGCAGCTACGGCGTGGTGATCGGTGACGCGAAAAACATCACAAAGGGAAGCATATTCCCAAAGAGCATGAACGGAATATACGAGGACTACATCCAGAACGAAGTACTGCCATTTCTCGCTCCGGAGCAGGACAGAGAAGAGATGGAAAATGCCCTCTCTCCCTCAAGAGTCACGAAGGAGCTCTCGAGGCGCGAGAATTACACTGTGGATGTGACGGTAAATGTGGAAGGCGAAAATTTTTACAAGCGATTCACTTTCTACGAGGTGGACAGAGAGACACATTTCTTTATACTGCTCAAATCCGATGTCACTGATGTGCTTAGAGAGCAGCAGGAAAAAAACGAGCTTTTGGCAGGGGCACTTGACGAGGCGGAGCGCGCGAATGTGGCGAAGACAGCCTTTCTTTCAAGCATGAGCCACGAGATCCGCACTCCCATGAATGCCATCATAGGTCTGGACACCATCGCGCTCCAGGAGCCGAATGTTCCTAATAATATCAGAGAGCATCTGGAAAAGATAGGAAGCAGCGCCAGACATTTGCTTGGGTTGATAAATGATATACTGGATATGAGCCGTATCGAGAGCGGCAGGATGACCATCCGCAGGGAAGAGTTCAACATGAGCGATATGCTCGACCAGATAAACACTATGATCGCGGGACAGTGCCGCGACAAGGGGCTGGAGTACGAGAGCATCATGGACGATAACCTGACGGGCTATTATATCGGAGACGATATGAAGCTGAAGCAGGTCATCATAAATATCCTTGGAAATGCGGTGAAATTTACACCCGAGGGCGGCAGGGTGACTTTCAAGGCCGAGCAGAAGGCGATTTTTGACGGAAAGGCATCTCTCAAGTTTATGATGATGGATACAGGCATCGGTATGGACAAGGATTACATCCCAAAGATATTCGATGCATTCAGCCAGGAGGACAGCGGCAAGAC
Organism: uncultured bacterium; assembly: GCA_937916345.1. GTDB lineage: Bacteria > Bacillota > Clostridia > Lachnospirales > Lachnospiraceae > RGIG6904. Next base: position 10,088 of record CALFUE010000156.1, on the reverse strand, counting down.
CAACAAATACGGAAGCACCGGACTCGGTATGGCTATCACCAAAAACATCGTCGAGATGATGAATGGAAATATAATAGTAGACAGTGAAAAGGGCGTCGGTTCCACCTTTACCGTCACTGTCACCCTGAAGGTCAGCGACAAGAGCCGTGACAGGGACACAGCTGACATACAGATCGGCAGCCTGAAGGTTCTGGTGATAGACGATGACCCGGTGGACTGCGAGAGCGCGAGGATCACTCTGGAGGAGATCGGGATTACGCCTGATATCTGCAAAAACGGAAGAGATGCCCTGGAGCATATAGAAGTCGGTATTGCCAGACAGGAGCCCTACGATCTGATTCTGGTGGACTGGAAGATGCCGGAGCAGGACGGAGTAGAGGTAACAAGAGAGATCAGAAAGATCACCGGCTCGGAGTCGGCAGTCATCATCCTGACATCCTACAACTGGGATGAGATAGAGGATGAGGCGAGAGAGGCCGGAGTGGATCATTTCATGCCGAAGCCTCTGTTTTCGGGAGATGTGCTCTCGGCCTACAGGGCTGCAAAGAGCCGCAGGGACAATACCCCGGAAAAGAAGAAAAAGACAGTATCCCTCGCCGGGCGGCACATACTCCTGGCGGAGGATATGGAGATAAATGCTGAGATCATGAAGATGCTCCTTGGAATAAAGGAGATAGAAGCCGATTGGGCCGAAAATGGTCAGATTGCCGTGGACAAATTTACCGCGAGCGAGCCCGGTACCTATGATGCCATTCTAATGGATGTCAGGATGCCTGTATTGGACGGACTCGGCGCAGCCAAGGCCATCAGAGCCCTGGGCAGAGCGGACGCGAAGGGGATACCGATAATCGCCATGACCGCGAACGCCTTTGACGAGGATGTGCAGAGATCTCTGCAGGCCGGCATGAACGCTCACTTGAGTAAACCTGTGGAACAGGATAAGTTGTTTGCAACACTTTCCGAGTTGATCATAGAGTGATATTTACCTGAGGTAATGATAAATGACCAAGAAAACGATTTCCGTTATTTGCGCCGCGGCACTTGCCGTGACAGGACTTTCGGGCTGTGAAAAGAATGAGACATCCGTTTCCTTTGAAGACAACCTGCCGGTGGTTCGGTTGGCGCTGCGTGACGGTATTTATGCAGATGTGATCGAGAAGAGTCTGGAGGAATACGAAGAAACCCACGGGGTTCATCTCCTTATGGAGAGGCTCTCCGAGGATGAGCTCCACTCCGCGGTGCTGGGGGAGTCTGAAAGCGGTGATGAATACGACCTGTGCATGGTGGACGGTTCCTGGATGGCGGAATGCGTTCAAAAAAAAACGTTGAGCAGCCTGACGGATCTGGGCTACGAGATGGATGACGACATAATCCCCGCGACAAAAGAGGTCTGCTATCAGGGGGGTGAAGCCTATCTGGTGCCTTTTTACGGAAATGTTACCGTGCTGCTATACAACAGGCAGCTGTTGGAAAAAGCGGGATATGATCCGGATTCACTGACTCTTGAGGATATGCTCACCGTATGTGAGGAGACCGCGTCAGAGGGGAATCTTGGATTCATGTACCGCGGCGATTCAAACAATAACTATGTGGTAGACTTTTTACCCATACTTTTGTCCTATGGCGGATGGGTGGTGGATTCGGACAATAATCCAACCGTGGACACCTCCGAATTCAAGGAAGCAATGGAGTATTACCTAAAGCTCATCGCTACCGGAAGGTCCGAACAGCGGGATGATCTGGTTATCGCCATAGCAAACGGGGCAGCTGTGATGGCTGTCGCCTGGCCGGGGTGGTACACTCCGTCGAAAAACTCCTCAGCGGATTACTGTGCCCTCTCCGGAAAGGCAACTGCCTCATCCGTCGCCAACAACGCAAATGTATATGGCATATGGACTCTTGGCGTCACTGCGAAAAGCTCTCAAAAGGAAAAGGCGGAGGAAGTGCTGGAATACCTCATGGATTCCGAGGTTCAGAAAGCCTCCGTGTCTTACGGAGGAGTGCCCTGCAGATATTCGAGTCTGACAGACAGCGCCGTACTTGAAAAATATCCCCAGTACGAAGAGGTTAGGGACGCCCTGGAAAACGGCATCTACAGACCAATCATGGTGGAGTGGCCCGATATGTACGGTATATTAGGCGCAAAGATGGCTGATATCATAGACGGAAATCTGTCAGTAGAAGAGGGGTTAAAACAAGCCCAGCAGGAGCTTGAAGCGCTGCCGGGCCTGAAGTCTTAAAGCTTTTGAAGATCATAATTAGTTTTATTGTTTATTAAATCCGGCGCGCTTGCGCAGGGTTGAATCCAATATCTTTTTTCTGACACGGATGCTATTTGGAGTGATCTCCAGCAGCTCATCCTCGTCGATAAATTCCAGAGCCTGCTCCAGGGATAGGATCCTCGGAGGTGTCAGGATCAAAGCTTCATCGGCACTTGAAGAACGCGTGTTCGTCAAATGCTTTTTCTTGCAGACATTTAATTCTATATCCTCGGGCTTTGCGCTCATTCCGATGACCATTCCGGCATAGACCTTCTCGCCGGAGCCGATGAATAAAGCGCCTCTCTCCTGAGCCTGGAAGAGTCCGTAGGTTACGGCCTCACCTGCCTCGAAGGCTATGAGGGAACCCGTCTTTCTGAAGGTTATATCGCCCTTGTAGAGATCGTAGCCGTCAAAAATCGTATTTATAATGCCGTTTCCCTTGGTGTCTGTCATAAATTCACCGCGGTAGCCGATCAATCCTCTGGAGGGGATCCTGAATTTCAGTCTGGTGTAGCCGCCTGATATGGGATCCATGGACAGCAGCTCGCCCTTTCTGCCGGAGAGCTTTTCTATGACGGCTCCGGTGAAATCGCCGGGTACATCCACATAGGCCAGTTCCATGGGCTCGGTCTTTTTGCCGTTCTCGTCCGTGTGAAAGAGTACCTGTGCTTTTGAGACCGCAAACTCGAAGCCCTCGCGGCGCATATTTTCTATCAGGACGGACAGGTGCAGCTCGCCGCGGCCGGAAACCTTGAAGGTGTCTGTATCCTCTGTTTCCTCCACGCGCAGGCTCACATCAGTGTTCAGCTCGCGAAACAGTCGGTCTCTTAAGTGGCGGCTGGTGACAAATTTTCCCTCGGTGCCGGCCAGAGGCGAGTCGTTTACCATGAAATTCATGGAGAGGGTGGGCTCTGATATCTTTTGGAATGGGATGGCTGACGGGTTTTCAGGTCCGCATATGGTGTCTCCGATACCAATGTCCGCTATTCCTGAGATGGCAACGACATCTCCGACAGTAGCTTCTTTTATGTCAACCCGATTCAGGCCGTCAAACATATACAGCTTGCTGATCTTTACCTTTTTCTGCATATCGGGGTTGTGGTGGTTCAGCAAAATCACATCATCGTTTACACGGATGGTTCCGTTGTCCACCTTTCCGATGCCGATACGGCCCACATACTCATTGTAGTCGATGGTGGAGATGAGAATCTGCGTGGATGCAGTCTGATCACCGGTGGGAGCCGGTATGTGCGTCATAATGGCGTCAAAGAGCGGAGCCATATCCGTACCCTTTACATTTGGGTCGGCGGAGGCGTAGCCATCCTTTGCGGAAGCGTATATGAAGGGGGAATCCAGATAGGAATCGTCCGCGCCCAGATCCATAAAGAGCTCTAGTACCTCGTCCACCACCTCCCCGGGTCTGGCCTCGTTCCTGTCCACCTTGTTCACGCAGACCACTACCGGAAGTGTCAGCTCAAGCGCCTTGGTCAGTACGAACTTGGTCTGAGGCATGGCGCCCTCGAAGGCGTCCACCACCAGCACGACTCCATTTACCATCTTGAGCACGCGCTCCACCTCGCCGCCGAAATCGGCGTGCCCCGGGGTGTCGATTATGTTTATTTTTGTACCCTTGTAGGTCACGGCGGTATTTTTTGAGAGGATGGTTATTCCGCGTTCCTTCTCGATGTCGTTTGAGTCCATGACACGCTCGGTCACGACCTCATTTTCACGGAAGACGCCGCTCTGCTTTAAGAGCTCGTCCACCAGTGTGGTCTTGCCATGGTCTACATGGGCGATTATCGCTATGTTTCTTACGTCTGTTCTCTCCATAATATTTAAACTCCTTTACACAACTCACCAAATATAACGCGAACTTTTTTGTTTTGCAATGTGAAATTTTACCGAAAAACAAGACACGTTCGATTTTTTGTTGCACACTTGGGGCGGCTGTGTTAGGATTTAAAGGATTGTGGAGGAAAACTCATGAGATTCAGACCCTGTATTGATATCCATAACGGATATGTCAAACAGATAGTAGGCGGAACCATTGATGATGCTGCGGATCGTGCCAGCGAAAATTTTGTGTCTGACAGGGACGGAGCTTATTACAGCAATCTATATTACGAAAGGAAGCTTAGCGGAGGGCATGTCATTCTCTTAAACGGGAGGGACAGCCCTTTTTATGAAAAGACAAAGGAAGCGGCGGTGGCGGCGCTGAGAGAGCACGCCGGATTTATGCAGGTGGGCGGCGGTATAACCCCTGACAACGCCTCTTTTTTCCTGGACGCAGGAGCCAGCCATGTGATCGTGACATCCTATGTCTTTACCTCCGGCAGGATAGATTTCGACAGGCTGAATATCATGAGAACCGCGGTGGGAAAGAGCCGGCTGGTGCTGGATCTCTCCTGCAGAAAGCTGGATGATGATTATTATGTTGTGACAGACAGATGGCAGAAATATACCATGGAAAAACTGTCCGAAAGCCTTCTTGACAGGCTTTCGGAGTTCGCCGACGAATATCTGATTCATTCCGCGGATGTGGAGGGGAAGGCGTCGGGACCATCGGATGAGGTGTTGGGAATACTGTCTGATTACGAGGGGATCCCCGTGACCTACGCGGGTGGTATCGCAAGCCTCTCCGACATACAAAAGATAAAAGAGTCAGGGCACTCACGGGTAGATGTGACAGTGGGCTCAGCACTTGATATATTCGGCGGAGAGCTTCCGCTGGAGGATGTACTCAAGGAGATCGAAAGGTGATTTGAAGATATGAAATTTACTAAGATGCACGGAATAGGAAATGATTATGTATATGTGAATCTCTTTGAGGAGGAGGTCACGGACGCGCCGGAGCTGGCAAAGAGGGTATCGGTGCGCCATTTCGGAGTGGGATCCGACGGGCTGATACTCATCGCGCCCTCTGAAAAGGCTGATTTCAGGATGATAATGTACAATGCCGACGGCAGTGAGGGAGCGATGTGCGGAAACGGCATCCGCTGTGTGGGAAAGTATGTCTACGACCATAAGCTCACGGGAAAGACGGATATCGCTATAGAGACACGGGCGGGCATCAGGGAGCTGAAGCTCAATGTGGATGCCGATACTGACATGGTTGAGACCGTGCGGGTCAATATGGGTGAGCCTGTATTTGAGAGCGAAAAGATCCCCACCACACTAAACAATGGGGAAGGCAGAGCGGTGGACTGTGAGATAACTGTCGCAGGGGAAAAGCACAATGTCACCTGCGTGTCTATGGGAAATCCACACTGCGTCGTATTCATGGACACCGATGTGAAAAAGCTGGAGCTGGTGGATATAGGCGAATTCTGGGAGCGTCACAAGGCCTTTCCGGACAGGATAAACACAGAATTTGTCAATGTCATCGACAGAAAGACCCTCTCCATGAGAGTGTGGGAGAGAGGCAGCGGCGAGACACTGGCATGCGGCACCGGAGCCTGCGCCACAGCGGTTGCGGCTGTATTAAACAAACTGACGGATAATGAGGTCATGGTAAAGCTCATAGGCGGTGATCTCACCATCAGATGGGATGGCGAGGGGAATCCCGTATATATGACGGGTCCCGCCACAGAGGTTTTCAGAGGGGAGATATAAGATGGTAAAGGTAAATACAAACTTTCAGAGACTTCCGGGCAGCTATCTGTTTTCCACGATAGCGAAAAAGGTTTCGGAATTTTCCGCGGCCAATCCGGATAAACAGGTGATACGTCTGGGCATAGGAGATGTGACGAAGGCGCTGACTCCGACCATCGTAAAGGCGCTTCACGACGCTGTGGATGAGATGGGGCAGGACGCCACCTTCAGGGGTTATGCCCCGGATTTGGGATATGATTTCCTGAGGCACGCCATAGCGGAAAATGATTACAGGGGAAAAGGCTGCGATATCGCGGATGATGAGATATTTGTGTCAGACGGCGCAAAGAGCGATTCCGGAAGCATACAGGAGCTCTTTTCCGCAGATTCGAGGATTGCTGTGACAGATCCCGTCTATCCCGTCTATGTGGACTCAAATGTCATGGCGGGGCGCACGGGGCTCTATGACGAGAAAGCCGGCAAATTCGAGGACGTTATCTATATGCCTGCCACCTCAGAGAATGGCTTTTCGCCGGAGTTTCCAAAGGAGGAGCCGGACATCATTTATCTGTGCTTCCCGAACAATCCCACCGGTACCACCATTCCAAAGGAGCGCCTGCAGGAGTGGGTCGATTACGCGAACAGGATCGGAGCCGTGATTATCTATGACGCGGCCTATGAGGCTTATATATCACAGGGGGACGTCTGCCACTCGATCTATGAGTGCGATGGAGCAAAGACCTGCGCAATAGAGCTGAGGAGCTTCTCAAAGAACGCGGGCTTCACGGGTCTGCGCCTCGGGTTTACGGTCGTTCCGAAGGAACTGAAGAGATCAGGCGTGTCACTCCACGACATGTGGGCGAGACGCCACGGCACAAAATTTAACGGTGCGCCTTATATCGTTCAGAGAGCGGGGGAGGCTGTCTACTCCGACGCCGGAAAGGCAGAGGTGAGAGGTCTGGTGGATTACTACATGGAAAATGCCCGCGTGATACTCGGTGGCTTAAAGGATGCAGGCTATGAGGTTTACGGCGGTGTGAACGCACCCTACATCTGGATGAAGACGCCGAAGGGACTGGATTCCTGGGGCTTTTTCGACTATCTGCTGGAGAAAGCGAATGTGGTCGGGACTCCCGGAGTGGGCTTCGGTCCCTGCGGAGCCGGATATTTCAGATTGACCGCCTTCGGTACACATGACAATACAAAGGCCGCCATTGAGCGGATAAGGAGTATATGATGAAGATAAAAGATACAGAGATCTCGTTTGAGGTATTTCCTCCAAAAAAGGACGATGAGTTCGAGGGAGTTTACAATGTGCTGGATTCGCTGGCGCTTCTCAAGCCGGGCTTTATCTCTGTGACTTACGGAGCAGGAGGCTCCCGCTCGAAGAAGACGCTGGAGATAGCCTCCTACATACAGGACAGGCTGAATATCGCCCCTGTGGTTCACATGACCTGTGTGGGGAACAAGGAAAGCGATATCAAAAAGGTGATCGGGGAGCTAAAGGACAGAAAGCTTACTTCCGTTCTGGCATTGAGGGGTGACAGACCCATAGATATGACTGATGAGGTTTTCGAGAGCAGGGATTTCGCCCATGCATCCGATCTGACGGCTTATCTGAAGGCAAACACTCCGGGTTTAAGCGTATGGGGAGCCTGCTATCCCGAAAAGCATTTCGAGGCAGAGAGTATGGAGAGTGATCTCGACATGTTAAAGAAAAAGGTGGAGGCGGGGGCTGAAAGTCTCATATCCCAGCTTTTTTTGGATAATGAGGCCTACTTCAGATTTCTCGATATGGCCAGGAAAAGAGGGATAAATGTGCCGATACACGCGGGCGTCATGCCCCTCACCAGCGCAGCTCAGGTCGAGAGGTGCATCGGTATGTCGGCAACCTCTGTTCCAAAGGAATATTCTGATATAATAGCAAAATACGACAACAGCCCGGAGGAATTCAGAAAGGCGAGCCTTTCCTACACTGTGAACCAGATAAATGAGTTGATAGAAAACAAAGTTGACGGAGTTCATATCTACTCCATGAACAAGCCGAAGACCACCGCAGAGATCGTGGAGGCTGTATCTTGAGCGAGTGGGGAGGCGGGCGCTTCGAGAGGCTTGAACTACTCATCGGCTCTGAAAATGTCGAATTATTAAGAGGCAAGAGAGTCGCCGTCTTCGGTCTCGGGGGAGTGGGTTCCTTTGCGGCTGAGGCATTGGTCCGGTCAGGGATCGGCACAATAGATATAGTGGATGATGATGTGGTATCATTATCAAATATCAACCGTCAGCTGCTTGCCCTTACATCAACTGTGGGACAGCCGAAGACCGAAGTGATGAAGAGGCGGCTTATCGATATAAATCCCGGGTGTATCGTCAATGAGCACAGGTGTTTCTTTCTTCCCGGGACGGAAGGAGAATTTGATTTTCCACAATATGATTATGTGGTGGATGCCATAGACACAGTCGCCGGAAAGATAGCGCTCGTCATGGCTTCCGAAAAAGCCGGAACCCCTGTAATATGCAGCATGGCAGCAGGCAATTCGCTGGATCCGTCAGCCTTTAGGGTGTCGGATATATACAAGACCTCGGTGTGTCCTTTGGCAAGAGTGATGAGGCGTGAATTAAAAAAAAGAGGCATAAAAAAACTGAAAGTAGTCTATTCTAAAGAAGAACCTATAAAACCACAGGAGGATACGAAAATGCTTGTGCCTGAGGGCAGCAGCAGGCGTTCGATCCCGGGATCGGCGGCCTTTGTTCCGCCGGTTGCAGGTTTTATGATGGCGGGAGAAGTGATCAAAGACTTGACAGGAAAAAGGGGTGACTAAATGATCTATCTGAGACCGGAATTTGGGCGTGATTTAAAAAAAGGCGAGATGCTCCAGCCGCTGGAGGAGATCAACGGCTACAAGGTGAGACCGGGCTATTACCGGACGCCGGGCGCAAACCAGTCGGGATTTGGAGTCAGCTTTACGGTGAGTTCCTTCTACGCCACCGGCGTGACGCTCCTGCTGTTTCATCAATATGAGAGGGAGCCATTCGCGAGGATCCCCTTCCCTAAGTCCTACAAGCTGGGTAACACCTGGGCGATGATAGTTTACGGCCTGGATATTGAGGAGTTTGAGTATGCCTACTCCTTTGACGGACCCTACGACCCGGCTGCAGGTCTCTATTTCGACAAGAACAAGATAATCCTTGATCCTTACGCAAAGGCTGTGACGGAGCAGAGAGAGTGGGGACATAAATTCGAGAAGGATTATGTATACAAAGCCAGGGTAGTCGAGAATAATTTCGACTGGGGGTCTCATCCCCAGTCGGTGAAAAATATCGAGGATCTCATTATCTACGAGCTCCATGTCAGGGGTTTCACGAAGCATGAATCCTCAAAGGTCAAGGCGCCGGGAACCTTCGAGGGACTCAGGGAAAAGATCCCCTATCTCAGGGAGCTTGGCGTCAATGCAGTCGAGCTCATGCCCATATTTGAGTTCGACGAGATGGATTATGACAGGGTGGTGGACGGCCGTCAGCTCATGGATTACTGGGGTTACAACACCGTGTGTTTTTTTGCGCCTAATACCAGCTACTCCTCAGTGCAGGAGCACAATCACGAGGGAGATGAGCTGAAGCGCCTCATCAGGGAGCTCCACAGCAATGACATCGAGGTCATACTTGATGTGGTGTTCAACCATACCGCCGAGGGTAACGAGGACGGTCCCCGGTTCTCTTTCAAGGGAGTCGACAACAAGATCTATTATATGCTGACTCCCGACGGACATTATTTCAATTTCTCGGGCTGCGGAAATACGGTAAACGCTAATCATCCCATAGTTATCAAATTCATCGTCGACTGTCTGAGATACTGGGCGGTGGAGTACAGGATCGACGGCTTCAGATTCGATCTGGCTTCCATTCTGACCAGAGACGGGAACGGCGCGCCCATGGACAGACCGCCGCTGCTGGAGTACATATCCTTTGATTCCGTTCTTTCAAATGTAAAGCTTATCGCTGAGGCATGGGACGCGGGTGGACTGTATCAGGTGGGATCGTTCCCGTCCTGGAGCAGGTGGAGTGAGTGGAACGGTCGTTACAGGGATGACCTGAGGAGCTTCCTCAAGGGAGACGAGGGTATGGCGGGAGCAGCCATGGCCCGTATCACGGGATCTCTGGACATGTATTCCCCGAGTGCCAGAAATCACGCGGCATCAGTCAATTTCATCACCTGCCATGACGGGTTTACCCTCT
>CALFUE010000155.1 GCA_937916345.1 uncultured bacterium | reverse complement strand
CCCCTGCCTTTATGGTAAAATCAGAGTCGTCTATGGCGTACAGATCGTAGCCCGCTGCCGACTCTGATCCTCTCTTCGGTATGACCGCGCCATCCGACAGTTTTTTTATCTCTACATTCATATTATTTCTTTCCCAATGAAAACCTGCTCTCAGTGCCATGTATCAGACGCATAATATTCGCATGATGTTTTATTATGATGAGAGCCGATATTATTCCCGCTATCACCACAGCCTCGACGGCAGCAGTACCGGTCAGGGCAAAATTGCCCGTCAGAGCCAGCACAAGCACACATACGAAATAAGTGACAGCCGCTATAATGGAACCTAAAGACACATATCTGGTGATAAGAACTATGATGATGAATATCCCAAGGGCTATTGCCGCAGCAACAGGCTCGGGCATAATGGCAACACCGAGAGTGCTTGCCACACCCTTCCCACCGTTCTTTAACATATAGATAGGAAACATATGTCCGATAACTGCTCCCAGACCCGCATAATACAGTGTCAGCCTTGCGTCATCACCCATCTGGGAATTAAATAAAAGCCATGAGATAACGCCTGCTATTATAACTTTTAAAATATCACAGAGGAGCGTTATCGCGCCCATCTTTTTTCCGAGGGTTCGAAGCGTGTTCGTGGCGCCCACATTTCCGCTGCCCTCCTTGGTGATATCCACTCCTTTCATCCCGCCTAAAATATAGCCCATGACTATATTTCCGAAGGCGTATCCGATCAAAAATGAAACTATCCTCGCTATCATTTTTCCTCTCCGCGCTCCCTCACTATAAATTTCAGAGCAGTACCCTCAAAACCGAAGGTCTCTCTGATACGGTTCTCCAGATATCTCACATAGGAGAAGTGCATCAGATATTTCAGATTCACAAAGATGACAAAGGTTGGCGGCTTCACTGCCACCTGTGTCACATAGAGTATCTTCAGGCGCTTTCCCTTGTCGGTGGGTGGCTGCTGCATGGCAACCGCCTCCGTCACTATCTCGTTTAAGACACCGGTGGCGATCCTCATGGAATTGTTGGCCAGCACTGCGTCGATAGTATCAAACATCGCCGATACCCGCTGCCCCGTCTTTGCAGAGATGAACATCAGCTTGGCGTAGGACATGAATTTGAGCGTCTCACGGATCTTTTCCGTGTGCTCCTTCATGGTGTCGTTTGTCTTTTCAATGGCATCCCACTTGTTTACGGCGATTATGATGCCTTTGCCCCTCTCGTGGGCTATGCCGGCGATATGGGCATCCTGCTCAGTCACTCCCTCGGTGGCGTCGATCATTATAATGACCAGATCCGCGCGCTCCACAGCAGATACAGCCCTGATGATGCTGTAGCGTTCCAGCTCTTCCTTTATCCTGCTCTTTCGCCTGATGCCTGCGGTGTCTATGAACACATACTCTCTTCCGGAATATTTCACGGTGGTATCTATGGCATCCCTTGTGGTTCCTGCCATATCCGACACTATCACCCTGTTTTTTCCACATAGACGGTTTACGAGAGAGGATTTTCCCACATTGGGCTTTCCTATTATCGCGATCCTTGGCCTCTCATCCTCTGTCCCTTCCCCGTCGGCTTCCGGAAAATGCTCCGCTATCACATCCAGCAGATCTCCCAGTCCTGTCTTGTTTGCGGCAGAAATGGGAATGGGATCCCCGATGCCCATATTGTAGAACTCATAAATATCGTTCTGTTGGTTTTCCAGGGAATCGATCTTGTTCACACATAGCACGATGGGCTTTTTGCTGCGGCGCAGCACATCCGCCACCTTCATATCCTGATCTGTCAATCCCACACGACCGTCCGTGATAAATACGATGACGTCGGCGGTCTCCACGGCTACCAGCGCCTGATCCCTCATCTGGGAGAGGATCGCGTCATTTGAATCCGGCTCAAAACCGCCTGTGTCTATCAGGGTAAAACCGGTGCCATTCCAGTCGGAATCCGCGTAAATACGGTCTCTGGTAACACCAGGCGTGTCCACTACAATTGATATCCTGCTGCCCGCTATGTAGTTAAAGAGCGTGGATTTGCCCACATTCGGGCGCCCCACGATAGCTACTACGGGTTTTCTCATATTCTGGTCTCCACAAATATATCGTAGATTGCCTTGATGGCAACCTCAAAATCCTCACCTGCCACGGCGACTATGATGTTGAGCTCGGATGAGCCCTGATCTATCATCCTGATATTTACTCCGGCGTGTGACAACGCCGCAAAAATACGGGACGCCGTACCTCTCTGTGACTTCATTCCGCGTCCGACCACGGCGATTAGCGCCAGATCGGACTCCATGTCGATCTGGTCGAACTCGGTATATTTATGAATTGAAGCCAAAACCCTCTGCTCCTTGCCCTCAAACTCCTCCTGATGCACTATGACAGTCATTGTGTCGATGCCTGATGGCATGTGCTCGATATTGACATCATTGTCCTCGAATGCTGACAATATCTTCCTGCAGTATCCCACCTCGGAATTCATCATATCCTTCTCTATATTTACCGCTGCGAAGCCCTTCTTTCCGGCAACACCTGTAATGGTGTACTCCGGTATCCTGCAGGTGGACTCCACTATCATGGTACCCTCGTCATCAGGCTTGTTTGTATTTCTGATATTGATGGGAATACCGGCCTTTCTCACCGGGAATATCGCATCCTCGTGCAGTACCGAGGCACCCATGTAGGAGAGCTCTCTCAGCTCCCTGTAGGTGATGGTGTGGATAACCTTTGGGTTATCTATGATATGGGGATCAGCCACAAGCACTCCCGACACATCCGTCCAGTTCTCGTAGATATCGGCCTTTATGGCGCGAGCGACGATTGAGCCGGTAATATCGGAGCCTCCGCGTGAGAAGGTGACAATGCGTCCCTTCGCGTCTGCTCCGTAAAAGCCCGCAATTACAACATGCTTTATGTTTTTTAACTTCTCCTCAAGCAACGCGTTGGTCTCATCCGCAAGAAAGCCGTTCTTACCGAAGCGCACTGTTTCAGCGGCATCGATCCAGGTGTACCCAAGATATCTGGCGATTATTATACTGTTCAGATACTCTCCGCGGCTAGCGGCAAAATCCCTGTAGGGATTCTCCTGCAGGACCTTGTCTATCTGTTTGAACTCGTCCTCCAAAGACAGTCTGAGCCTGAGCCCCTTCACGATATCCTCATATCTCTTTTTTATCTTGTTAAAAACTCTCGAATAATCCTTTTTTGCAGCTGCAAGCTCGTAGCAGTTGATGAGCATATCGGTTATCTTGGTGTCCTTGCTGTCCCGCTTGCCGGGGGCAGAGACGATCACATATCTCCTGTCGCTGTCCTGCTTTATAATCCCGGCAGCCTTCATTATCTGCTTAGCATCCGCCAGTGAACTGCCTCCGAACTTCACAACCTTTGCCATTTTCATTACCTCTTTTCGTTTTTTTCCAACCGACAATCATAACAGAGTCAGTCGAGATTTACAAGTATGGTTTTTTCCGCGGCGAGGCTCGCCTTCACGTCAATCACCCTCTGGTTTTCAGAGCCGCGGAATTTTAAGGTGATATTTTTCTTTTCTATCATAAACTCGCCGTCCACCAGAACATCTGTCATGGACAATATCTCATCGGTAACATCTGTGTGCACGGCGCCGCCCTCGATCAGATCCCTGTCAAAGGTATAGCCCGTATAAACCCAGACGGTTTTCTTTGGAGATGTCTTTCTCACCCTCCTGTAAAACGAAACAAGAGCCCTCTGGTTCACCGGCTCCATGGGTTCTCCGCCGAGAACCGTCAGCCCCGCTATGTAATCGTGGTTCAGGGCTTCGATTATCTCATCCTCAACCTCTCTTGTAAAAGGGGCACCGTAATCGAAATTCCAGGTCTCAGGGTTAAAGCACTCCTTGCAGTGATGAGTGCAGCCGGACACGAAGAGGGACACTCTGACTCCCACTCCGTTTGCTATATCGTTCTTCTTTATAGCCCCGTAATTCACAAATCCTCGCCTCCCATCACCTTCAGCACGGATATTATCTTGTCTGCTACCCCATCCACCGACAGATCATCTGTCTTTACCAGCAGATCTCTGGCACTTTCGTATTTGTCCGCCCTCTCTCTCAGCATCTCACCGACGGATGCGGCGTCCTTTTTGTCGGAGAGCAGGGGGCGGGATGTATCATTTTTCAATCTCTCCTCAATGACCTCGGGGCTTGCGGTGAGCTCTACCACCTTTCCCGTTTTCTTCATTATGCAGATATTTTCAGGTCTCAGCACGACACCGCCCCCACAGGAGACGATCGCGCCGTTCATGCGGGAAGCTTCAGCGAGCGCATCCGTCTCCGCATCCCTGAAATATCCCTCTCCCTTTTTGCGGAATATATCTGTTATGCTCATGGCCTCCCTGGTCTCGATCATCTCGTCAATATCTATAAAGCGTGAGAATCCGCTCTCCTCCGTTCTCCTGATCAATGCCTCTCCCACGCTGGTCTTTCCGGTTCCCATGAAGCCTACCAGATATAAATTGTCATGGGTGTTCATAAGAGAGTCAATGGTATCGATATAATCTCTCAGCTTTCTGTAATCGATCTGTCCCGGGGCAGAGGCTGTTTGATCGGCGCCAAAGGTGACGGCCGATGAAAAAAGTTCTCCCGTGATCCGGCTGACACTGCCCCGGGCTCCCATGGCCATGGATATCACGGGTATCCCCATGTTTTTCTCGTGGAAAAGATTGGTCTCATACATGAGGCTTAAGACTTCGCTGTCCGTGTCTGCTACTGTAGCAGCCTTTATTATATCCGCCCCTGTCTCTGAGAGTCTTATCAGCATATTGGCGAGAGCCTCACCCACCAGCGGTTTTTTGACGCTGTGGTAACTCGCGATGACCTTTACCCCGCTCCTCTTGATCCTGTCAATAAAAAGCTGGGGATTGGTGAAACGCTCCAGCTCCACATCAAGCAGATCTATGGCATCCGCCTCTGCGAGGAGAGCTTCGCAGAGTCCCTCTGTATCTGCAGGAGACATTTTTCCCATGCCGCCTTCTGACACTGAGCGATAAGTCAAAAGGAGTACCACATCGCCTGTCATATCCCTAAGCTGTCTTAAAACCATCAAGGCGTCCCCGGTACGGTTTGTTGCAACGCCTCCCGGGAGAAATGCGTCAAGACGCCACTCAATCATCTTCACGCCGTCCTTTATCAATCTGTCGGCATGATCAATCACCTGATTTGCACTCCTGTCCATCAATGAAACGCAAATCACCGGCTT
>CALFUE010000154.1 GCA_937916345.1 uncultured bacterium | reverse complement strand
ACGATGACCATGCTCCGGGATTTTCTGGATATCAGGCTAAAGAGCGAGTCGTTGTTTGCGGGACTGAAGGTTATGGAGTATCCGGATATCGTCAGGGATTACATGAATCAGTACGCGGTGGTGTTCCTGTCATTTAAGGAGATATTCGGAGAGGATTTCAGGACGATATTCGATTGTCTGAAGCTGACCATTTCCGATTGTTGTAAGGGCTTTGAGGACATTCTGGAATGCCCGTCAGTCAATGACGCAGACCGGGCAGCTTTCAGATCGCTGGAATATCAGGAGGCAAACGAGGTCAACACAGTGGCTGCGCTGGGACTGTTGGTGCGGATGCTCCATGATCGCTATAATAGACCTGCCTTTGTGATCATCGATGAATATGATGTTCCTATGGCCAAGGCTCTTGGTACGCCGGATTATGATCGTGTCAGAGAGATGATCGAGCGTATGCTGAGCTATGTGTGCAAGACAAACAGCAATGTCAGGGCGGTCATCCTGTCCGGGTGTCTGTATACGGTGAAGAACAGTACCTATACCGGCGTGAATAATATTGTTCCGTATACGGTACTTTCATCGCAGTTCGCTTCCGCGATCGGCTTTACGGAGGGGGAGGTAAAGGGAATCCTCAAGGATGCGGGAATGGAGGATCGGTACGATTCTGTCGCAGAATGGTATGACGGATATCTGTTCGGAAGAGAGAAGATGTTCTGTCCCTGGGATGTGCTGCGTTATGTGAGTTCCGTGCTGGATGGATCCTATAGTGAGAAGATGGGACCTGATAGCTACTGGGTAAACACATCGGAAACCTCACAGAATCTTATTCACGGCTTTCTCGGAAAAACCTCCGGTGTCAACGAGAGTTTTGAGAAGCTGTTGTCGGGCAACACGATAGAGTGTATGGTAAATGAGAATCTGCCCTATCACAGGATTCATGAAAATGGAGACAATCTGTGGTCGGCTCTGTTGGAAACCGGGTATTTGACCAAGGCAGTAATGGAGGAGGCAAAGGTCATGCCCTTAAGGATTCCCAACCGGGAGATACAGGATGTCTTCCGCGAGGAGGTGTGGAGCTACTTTGAAGACAAAGTCGATAACATTTATGTTGAAGATCTGATGAGCGCCCTCTGGGCAGGGGAAGCGGAAAAGGCAAGAAGAGCGCTGGATCAGATTCTGGAGGCCACATTGTCATTTTACCATGAGTATCATGAATACAGCTACCATCTCATTCTGGACGGCTTCTTTTCCGGGCGCGGCTATCAGGTGATGTCTGAGCTCGAGACGGGGTATGGAAGAAGCGATCTGGTGATTAAGGATCCCGGAAGAAGCCGCTGTCTGATCCTTGAGCTTAAGCATGTAAAGAGTGAGGCGGAGATGGAAAGTGCGCTTGGTGAGGCCGCCAGCCAGCTCATAAAAAAGAAATATGAGAGCCGTTTGAAATATGAGGGATATACGGAAAGACGGCAGTATGCGCTGGCGTTTTGCGATAAAAAATCGCTAGCCTTCGCTCAAACCCATGCGGAAACTGCTGAAAGGGCGTAGGGGACGTGAAGAAGTTTAACACCACGGCGGTTTGTACACCGTCGAAGCATTATATGGTAGATCTGTCGGAGAGAGTGGAAAAGATAAGGAAATCAGAATCCAGTTTGATGATTACATGAGGCGTACGGAAGAAAAAGCGCAGATGGATGAGCTGTTCATGACATTGGGTGCGTGGTGCGCCGTGTCAGTAAAACCGATCGTGTTGATGATCGATGAAGTGGATAGCGCTACAAATAGAAAAATTCAGGGAGAAGGATGGCAGGGAGCAGTTTCTTCTCTATCTGAAGCCGATCATTAACGGAACAGGACATTACTACATCGAAGCGCAGACAAGAGATCAGACGCGCACCGATGTTATTGTGGATTATCTCGGGCAGCAATATATCATAGAATTGAAAATATGGAGAGGTGAGCGGTATAACGCCGAGGGAGAGAAGCAGCTCAGCGAGTATCTGGACTATTTTGGGCTGAAAACCGGATATATGCTGAGCTTCAATTTCAATAAGAAAAAGGAGACAGGGATGAAGCAGGTGCATATCGGAGACAGAGTTCTGTATGAGGTCACGGTTTAGAAGGTGATTATATGGATGCTCGTGGGAACGAATAATAAGGGATTTTTATAGGCGATGAGAGGAGGTGTGTATGGATGCGCGTAGGCTCCTGGAACAGGAATATACCATTGCGGATATTTGTTGTGTATGAAACCATGATCGGCAGCGGACGCCGGAGTCGCCCTGCTCTTCATGGCGGACAGAATGGATCACGGTGAGCCCGGGTCAGATCGCTGCCCGGGATGGCGGAGC
>CALFUE010000153.1 GCA_937916345.1 uncultured bacterium | reverse complement strand
GGAGATATATCTCTTCGCCGTCTCTATTGCGGTCTCGATTTCCATGCCCTTGGCGAGACCCGAGGCTATGGCGCTTGACAGCGTGCAGCCGGTACCGTGGGTGTTTGGGTTTTGGATGCGATCGCCGTGAAACCAGCGGGTACCCGAATCCGTAAAAAGCAAGTCATTGGCGTCGTTTACGCTGTGACCTCCCTTTAGCAGAACACTGCAGCGGTACTTACTGCAAAGCTTTTCCGCCGCGGTCTCCATATCACTCTCATCCTTTATTGTCTGCCCGATCAGCACCTCAGCCTCCGGTATATTCGGAGTGATAACTGTGGCCAGGGGCAGCAGCTCATTCTTTAGTGAGGCGATGGCGTCATCAGAAATGAGCTTTGAGCCGCTGGTTGAGACCATGACGGGATCAACCACTATATTTTTCGCAGAAAAGTTCTCCAGTACCTTTTTTATTGTTGTAATTAAAGCTGCGGAAGACACCATCCCGATCTTTACCGCATCGGGAAAGATGTCGGAGAACACTGCCTTTAGCTGCTCCTCCAAAAATTCGGGAGTCGACTCCATCACGGATGTGACGCCAAGCGTGTTTTGCGCAGTCAGCGCCGTCACCACGCTCATGGCGTAGACGCCATGAGCGAGCATGGTCTTGATGTCCGCCTGTATTCCCGCTCCGCCACTGGAGTCACTTCCCGCTATGGTAAGTGCTGTCTTCATATATACCCTCTCAAAAAGTCTCTATTATATTTTTTAATCCCCTGGTGCTTTTCATGATATCACCCTGCCCGAATATTGCGGAGACAAAGGCGAAGCCGTCTGCCCCAAGATCCCTCAAACCGGCGAGATTATCTGCGTTTATACCGCCTATCGCCACCATGGGAAGTGATGTACTATTTCTGATGTCATGAAACATCTCTTTTGTGATGCGGACGGCATTTGTCTTTGTGGGAGATGAAAATACGGCCCCCACACCGAGGTAGTCCGCCCCCGCAGCCTCGGCTGCCGCAGCCTGAGATACTGTCTTTGCGGTGGCTCCAATAATAAATCCGTCTCCGACATTCTTTCTTACGGTCTCGATGCTCTCGTCCTCTGTCCCGAGGTGCACGCCGTCAGCTCCCGCTTCCACTGCTGCCTTGTAGTCGTCATTTATTATGAGAGAAACATTATACTTAACACAAATCTCCTTTACCCTTTTTGCGCGGTCGATAAGAGATCTCCTGTCAGCATTTTTTTCTCTGAGCTGCAATATGGTGACGCCGCCCTTTAAGGCTTCCTCGACACATGCGCAGAAATCCCTGCCGTCAAGCAGCTTGTCATCCGTTATTCCATAGATCAAAAGCGTTTTTTTATCCATCCGAGTTCTCCACGCATAAATCCGCTCATAAGGGCAACTCCGTCAGAGCCGGCCGCAAGTACCCCTTCGATATTTTCCTCTGATATGCCCCCTATGGCATAGACAGGAATTACCGCCTGCTCCATCACTTCTATCAAAAATGGCAAGCCACGCCCGGGCAGTCCCTTCTTGCAGTCAGTATCAAATATATGACCCAGCAGACAATAAGAAGCGCCAAGCTTTTCCGCCTCCTTCACATCTTCGCAGGAGTGGCAGGATGTCCCGATTTCAGTAAAACCAACAAGCTCATCCCTCTTTTTTTCCAGATCGGACAGAGTTAAATGAATACGCTTTATGCCAAGCCTTTTTGCCACATTTGTATGGGTGTGGATGATGAGCTTTGGACTATACAAGCTTTCAGCCAGCTTTTCGTAGTCGCTCTCGTCCAGATCTTTTTCTCTTAAAATAACAGACGAGATACCGATATCTTCTATCTCTCTTATCCGCCGGATAAAATCCCCGTCAACAAGTTTTCTGTTCGTCACGCAGATAATTCTGTCATACATAATCGTTTAATACGGGCTGCAAGCCGCCGGACACCATGTCATTATACATAGTATGAAGGTTTCTGCCATCATTTATCTCAAACTGCTCGTCGCCGGTCTGTGTATCTTCCTTTCCGGTGTACTTGCTCTCATGATCGCCTATTCCGGTGGAAACTCCGGCGGAGATCTTTGTTGCGCAGATCTTTACAATTCCATTTCTGAAACTCTCGCTCTCCCTGGAGGATACGGTGATCCCCGCGAAGGGAAGGAATATCCTGTAGGCGCATAGTATCTGGCAGAGCTTTCTCTCACTTACATCCCGGGGATTTATCTTTCCGTTATTTATGATGGGACGAAGTCTGGGGCACGAGAGAGACACCTCCGCGTGGGGGTATTTCCTCTGTAGATAATAGACATGGAGAGCGCTCGCCAGAGCATCTCTCCTGAAGTCAGAGAGACCGAGCAGTGCAGAGCAGGCGACACCTCTCATGCCGCCCATCAAAGCTCTCTCCTGGGCGTCAAATCTGTAGGGAAATACCCTCTTGTGGCCCATTAGATGCAGGGTCTCATATTTATCGGCGTCGTATGTCTCCTGAAACACGGTGACATAGTCCACGCCGCACTCGTTTAAGTATCTGTAATCCTCCACGTTTACGGGATAGATCTCGATACCTACATTTCTGAAATATTTTTTTGCCAGCTTGCATGCTTTGCCGATATATTTCACATCGCTCATGGAATGGCTCTCTCCGGTAAGGATCAGTATCTCCTCCATGCCGCTCTTTGCAATGACTCCCATCTCATGGTCTATCTCTTCCATGGTGAGCTTTTTTCGCTTGATATCATTATAGCAGTTAAAGCCGCAGTACACGCAGTAATTCTCACAGTAATTGGCGATGTAGAGAGGGGTGAAAATATAGACGGTATTGCCGAAGTGCTTTGTGGTCTCAATTCTGGCGCGCTCAGCCATCGCCTCAAGGAAGCCCTCCGCTGCGGGGGATAGCAGGGCTTTCAGGTCTTCTATCGAGAGATTGTCTCTATCTATTGCTCTCTTTACATCTCCCGGAGTGTAGATATCAGGGTCGTAGTCTCTCGCCTCTGTCAGTACCAGCTCTCTGATATTCGAGTCGATGACCTGCTGGTCTTCCATATAGTGCATATGGTCGGCGCGGCTGGCCGGGTCATTTTCAAGCCTGTGCTTTTTTTCCAGAGCCGCAGGCGATAATTTTTCGGAATCTATATAAAAACTGTTTTCCATTTCAATACCATTATTCAAGTCTCGCTCGCGAGACTTGGCGCCGGATTTGCGCCAGCTTTGCTGGCAT
>CALFUE010000152.1 GCA_937916345.1 uncultured bacterium | reverse complement strand
ATACCGCCTTCTCACCGTTAAGTGTGGTGATTATGGCGCGCCCTCTCGAATCCGACAGATCAAAATCTATGTAATCAAAGACATCCACAAAGGCGTACTCACTGCGGCCCGTCAGCATCAGAGGCTCATCATTAACATATACCCGAAGAGATGATGTGTAGGGGATATTTTCTTCGGGGGTGTCGATATCGGTTTCGGCAAAATCACTTTCATCCTCTGTCTGTGCCGGCAGCTCAGCCAATTCCGTCGTCTGCGCCTCCACCGGGTTTATTATCTCATCCCGGTTCTCTGTTTCCTCAGGGCTCTCTGTTTCCCCCGGGTTTTCTGTCTCCTCTGCGCTTTCTGTCTCCTCTTCCTCCGGAGTCGCGGTTTCATCCGCATCTCCTTTTTCCTCCGGGAGTTCTCCCTCCAGAGGTGTCTCCAAATCGGCCTCGGTGGTTCTGAAGGAAAGCACACTGAATTCTACGGTAAAATTCTCGTAGACCTCCGTATCAAGATCCTCCACCCTGTTATTTACTATTATCTCGGCATCGGGATCCAGTTCCACATCCATAAACTCCGCCAGCTGTCCCACCGTGTAATAATTTCTGACAACGATTTCGTCACCATCCTTTATGGCGTAGCCCGGCGTCACTATCTCGCCGTTAACCTCCACAAATTTCGGGCAGGTCACGGTCTTATGGTTCACATCGAAGGATATGGCGGACTCGTTGTACTCCTTAAGCTTTTCGATGGTGTACTCGGCGTCCTCTCCCACCGTGGATGCCTCTATCTCTATCTCAGAATTCGGCTCGAGTGGCGTATTTATGCTGACCTCCACGCCGTTCATGCGCACGATGGCACTCTCCCCGGCAGTCCCTCTCACCATGCGCTTCACGCCGTTCACCGTGAAATTAATGGGGCGCCCGCGCCTCGGGAAGAGCTGGTCATCCGGGAAATCCGCCGCCATGGCGGCATCGACTATGGTCAGATGATTATTGTCATATATCTTTAATCTCTCACCGTTAAACCGCACCATTATAAAGCTGTTATGCTGCTCGTAGAAATTCAGGCAAATACCGATAGGGGTAACGATCAGCGGATCCTTCTCGATCTCCTCATTAATAAAGGTCACATTCTTTAAGACTGCCTCACCGCGGAGCGCTACACGCTCGGAAACAATGCCGAGATCTACAGCCAGACTTTCCGTAAAGCCATGGACCTTTCCGCCGCCGCCCACCACAAAGCAGGCCGCCACAGTCTCGTCTCCATTTAAGGAGATTATCTTGTCGGAGATCTCCTTCGCAATCTTTTCAACCGTGGGCTTTAACAGCTCGTGAACCTCACTTGACGGCACGGTATGGGAGATGCTCATTATATCCTCAAACTCCACCTCGTCGAGTTCCGTCGAGTCGAGCTTGATCTTTTCCGCCATGCCGAAATCCACCAGATAATGCTGGACAATAAGCTCCGTCAGCTCATCTCCCGCATAAGGGATCATGCCGTAGGCGATTATGGAACCGTTTTTGGTGATGCAGATATCGCTTGTACCCGCCCCCACATCAACCAGCGCAATATTCAGCATACGGTAATTGTCGGGGATTGCCACATTTATGGCGGCTATAGGCTCCAACGTGAGATTCGCAACGGTGAGTCCCGCCTTTCCCACTGCTGAATAGAGACCATCCACCACATCCCAGGGCAGGAAGGTCACAAGCACATCCTCAGATATCTTTTGAGCCTTGTGCTCCACCAGGTTTGACATCACCTCGTCATTCAGATAATATTTCACGACGGTGTAATCGACCACATAAAATTTGTAATTCGTGTCATTCGTCTCTTTAAGAATGTCCTGCGCTTTCTCAACTCCCAGCAGATCGAGGGTGTGGACATCCTCGCCGGTCACCACCACCTCCTCGTCAAACTCGTATTCCACGGATGTGGTCACCGTCTTTAATACGCGGCCTGCGGCTGCGATACACACATCGCTTAAGGTGATGCCCAGATTATCCTCCAGCTTTTCCTTTACCTTTTTTATGGTAACGCCCACCTTTTCGATATCATGTATCTGCCCGTCCAGCATAGCTCTGGTGGAGTGCTGGATGCTGTACATATCCACCGCCACAAATCTGTCGTCATCGTCCTTGAAGCCGACGGTACCCACCACATTTCTTGTACCGATATCAAGTCCGAAGACGAGCTCCTTTTCACTCAGATCCATAAATTCCTCCGCAACAACCCCTGGCTCTAATTTTTCTATCAATTTTTCCAACTGCTCTTTCATATTTTCCGGATCGGAATCATTGTCTATAACCACGGCGCACTTCTCGCGAAATTCCTCATCCGTCAGCTGCGCCGCCATCATTTTGTCTATCTTTTTGTCAGTGTATCCCCGGGAAGACTTTAATCTCTCCCTGCGGGTATTCTCCCCCGCGTATACATACCATATCTCATCCAGCACCTCGTCATAGTGATCCTCTATGAGAAGCGCCGCCTCCAGAAAAAGCCATTCGACCTGTTTTTCTCTGTATTCTTTTGCCAGCGACAGTATGTGCCTTTTGATCTCGGGATGAACTATTGAGTTGAGCTTTTCCCGCTTCTTTTTGTTTTTGTAGATAAGAGCAGACAGCCTTCTGAAATCTATCCTCTCGTTTTCATCAAATATATCCTCAGCCCCAAAGCTTTCCCTCACGGCATTATAGAGGATCTTACCGGGAACATACAGTTCCTTTACCATATCGTCGGCCTTCATCAGAACACCGCCGGTGAGCCTCACCGCCTCATCGGCAACAAAGCTCTTTCCGGAACCCACACCTCCTGTTATACCTATAAACCTCATATCACTTCGCCTCAAACCAGGTATGGCCGTCATGAATCTCCACCGAAAGAGTGACCAGAAGCGACGCCGCACCTGTCATCTCCTCTTCCAGTATCCCCCTGACTTTTTTCTCGTCTTTTTCGTTTACCTCTATCAGAATCTCGTCATGAACCTGAATGAGCATTTTCGCGTCAAGTCCCTCGGACAACAATCTGTCATGAACTCTGATCATCGCAATCTTCATAATGTCCGCTGCTGTTCCCTGTATGGGGGAATTCATGGCGACGCGCTCCCCGAAGGAACGGACATTAAAATTTGAAGAGGAAAGCTCCGGTATGGGACGGCGCCTGCCGTAAAGAGTCACTGCGTAACCCTTTTCGCGGGCGTTCTTTACACTCTCGTCCAGAAAGAGCTTTACTCCCGGAAAGTTCTCGAAATAGCTGTCTATATATTCCTTTGCCTCGGCTCTGGAGACACAGAGATCCTCCGCCAGACCAAAGGTGGATATGCCGTATACAATCCCGAAATTGACGGCTTTCGCGTTTCTTCGCTGAATGTCTGTGACCTGACTCTCGCTAACACCGAAAACCTTTGCCGCCGTCATGCTGTGTATATCCTTCCCGTCGTTATAGGCGGCGATGAGATTCGCATCCCCTGAGACATGAGCCAGTATCCTCAGCTCCACCTGGGAGTAATCGGAATCCACGAACACATATCCCTCCC
>CALFUE010000151.1 GCA_937916345.1 uncultured bacterium | reverse complement strand
CATGGCTCTGATACTCAATATCTATGTGAAAAAGCATTATCCTTACCTGTCGGAATTTTCCGGAGAAAGGATAGGAGATGAGGAGAAAAAGACAGTCTTTTCTGACATCAAAAATATATTTTTTTCCAGGCTCGCGGCGCAGCTTCTCCACAGCACGGACAATATCATCATATCGACTCTGATAGGCGTTGCCATAAACGGTCTCTACAATAATTATATCATGGTGGCATTCGCCCTCTGCAATCTTTTTGTCACCTTTGCGGCTTCGCTGCAGCCTACCGTGGCGAATATCTTTCTGGAGGGCGACAGGGATAAGGACAGACAGGTTTTCAGAGAGCTCTCATACACATTTTTCATCATTGCGGCAATCGTCACCACGGGCTTATCCGCTCTGACGGGAATATTCGTGGGAGAACTGTGGCTCGGCGAGGGGTATCTGCTGCCTCACAGGACAGGGGTGCTTTTGGCGGTAAATGTGGGCATCATCATACTCTCGCAGCCCGTCACGATTTCTGTGACCGCGGCGGGAATGTTTAAGCCTGATAAGTGGATCTCCCTCACAGCGGCATTTATAAATTTAGCATTATCCATCGCGCTGGCTCTTCCCTTCGGGGTTGACGGCGTGATCTTTGGCTCCATCGCCGCAAACAGTTTTGGATTGATATTCAGGATAATTTATTTTTACAGGGATCATCTGAATATGAGTGTGAAAGGCTTTATGCCGGAATTTGCGTCGTATCTCGTCTGCGCCGGGATATCTGTCAGCGCAGGCATAAGAGTGACGGGGTTTATCGACACGGACATTCCCATCCTTGATTTTCTGCTGGGCGGAGTGGGGTGCGTGTTCATCGCTCTTTTGATATCGGTGATTCCCTTTATAAAGACCGACAGATTTAAAGGCTTGATTAATATATTAAAAAACACTTGACAAACAGGGAAAATACTGGTAGATTGTGTTTATAAAGTAGTATTTTTGATTAGTTCTGTATATATCATTGAGGTGAATAAAAATTATGTGAAACCATTAGTGTCGGCTTATTTGGGCGTTTCTGAGGGTGTTTTTGCAGCCAGCGGCGATTCTTCGGGCTCGGGAGAGGGAGTGACCTATACCGTGAATCAGACGAATGCCTGGGACGGACACAAGCAATACGACATTTATGTGACAAACAATACTTCCGAAAAACTGGATTCAGTCACCGTCGAGATTCCCGTAAGCGGAGATGTGACCTACATCGGAGGCAACTGGAATACGGCAGTTGTAAGCGGCTCTGTCGCGCTGCTTACCTCCAACAACTGGGGGAATGGGATCAACGCGGGCGATACGATCCAGGTTTACACAGAGGTGATGGGTAACGGAGACTTTTCTCTTGGCTGATCTGGTCCAAGCAGCCGGAATGGAGGCAGACTATGAAGCATTATACCAGACCGATCGTACAGATCGCCGCTGAGCGGGCTGAAGGTATATTCGCAGCCAGCGGATATGGCGGGAGCTATTTCAACAGCGATGGTACCCCAAAGACCGAGGAAGAGATACTGGAAGAGTCTCTGGGGAACACGGAAGACACAGAAGACACAAAAGATACAGATACAGCAGAGACAGCCGGGACAACGGATGCAGCAGAGACAGCAGAGACAGCAGAGACAGCCGGGACAACGGATGCAGCAGAGACAACAGAGACAACAGAGACTGCTGAACCCGGACTTGCCGCTGACGGCGGAGACGGCGCACAGGAAGCTGGAGATACGGGAGACGCCGGGGTGACGGAAGCTCCGACAGATACCGTAACAGAGGATCCTGCCGGGACTTTGGACGATACGGGGTCTGACGGAGACAGTGAGAGCTTCGATTATGATTTCACACAGGATGATTTTAATCCCTCTGCAGGCGATGCGCCTGGATGCGACAGTCTCTACATGAACGGCGTATGGCAGGCACCTGACTATTCGTCGTGGGCTCAGGGCGAGGTCAGGGGTTACAAGGATCAGTTCGGCTGCCTGGGCTGTCCCGCGTATACGGGAGACGGATGCGGACTTCTCACCCACTATGTAGACAGCGGCTACGCCTCAAGCTACGATGTGGACAACGGAAACAGGATGCCCGGCTGGGAGAGAAAGGGCTACGGTGCCGACGATCCTGTCTACGATTTCAATGTATGATTCCAGTGCAAAAATCCATCCCACACGTCGTGCTTGCACGTAAGCGGGGGAATGGATTTATGTATAAAGCGATCAGTTATTGATGCGGATGTATTTCGTGCATATTTAGGAGGGAAAGGATATGTCAGATTACAGAAAGCCGGTTGCAATGGCAGCCACAGGAGCAGCAGAGGGAGTATTCGCGGCATCGGGAGACGGGAGCTCGTCTACAGACTGCTGGACAGTCTCAGGCAGGAGCGTACAGGATTGGAATGGCTCGCACAATGTGTTTGAGATCGCAGCCCATCATTCTACAGAGGTGACACATATTACCACCCAGGTTGTTTATACGATCACCTTCAGCTCACCGATTAAAGATGCTTTCTCGGAGTTTGACTGCACATTCAGCGGAAATACCGCTGTAGTTACCAGAGATCTTCATGCAAACGGATATTATTCAGGAGACAGTGTCACCTTCAAGGTATGGGCACAGGCTGCTGACGAGGCTGCGACAAAGAGCCTTGCTATCACAGGCATATCATATGTCTGCCGTCATGAGACAAACGTACAGGGCAATATCGATTGATCAATCTGAAATGAATTCGGCACCGGGGAACCGGTGCCCTTTTTTTTAAATTATATTATGATGTCGGGGTCAAAAGGTATTTTGCCCCCGACATCATTTATTAAATGCGTTTACTATACCTATTGACATAGTAGGTTATAGGTGTTATCCTACACATAAATTAAAATGAAAAGGAGATCAGAGTTATGAGTAATTACAAATTTGAGACACTGCAGCTTCATGTAGGGCAGGAGGAGCCGGAGCCCGCCACTGACG
>CALFUE010000150.1 GCA_937916345.1 uncultured bacterium | reverse complement strand
AATGCTTTTTCACATAGATAGTGAGTATCAGAGCCATGATCAGATCTGCGGCGATGGAAACGCACATGGCAAGACAATAATCCCCCGTCAGCGACACAACGACGATTATTCCGGAATAACCCAGCACGGTGGAAAGAACCGTGAGCAGGCTCACTACGAATTCTCTCTGGTCGGCTATCAGAATAGATCTTTTGTATGTAAAAAAATAGGGAATGATGGTCTTTACGACCCAGATCAGGAAAATGACGCGGACATATTCATCGGTAAACGGGCAGTCCTTCATCATCCGGGGCACGATGGGCATGAGCAGAAGTGACGCAAGACTGATCACGCATCCGATCACGCGGTAGACCTTCGCGTAGAGATTCATGAGGGCCGAGGTGGCGCGCTCGTCTCCTGAATCCAGTGTCCGGTAGAGATGATAGACCACCGCGGTGGAAAAGCCCAGCTCCGTGACAGACAGTATCCCGAGAATATTGTTTGCCACGCCGTTTACTCCGACTAAAGCCTCACCCAAACGATAGTTTAACACCCTGTTTGAGAAAAAGCCGAACAGGATGAGTATCAGTTGGGATAATATGGCGAAGCCGCCGTTTTTGAACATATTCTTTACACGCATATAACACCCCACACGATTGCTATAATAACAAAAAGGTGTTATATTGTAAACATCTTCACTTTGAATGCGAGGCGTGTATATGATAAACATCTGTTTTTTTTCAGGAGATATCACAAGGACGGGAGGAACCGAGCGTGTCTCGATCATTCTCGCGAACGCTCTCACTAAAGAGCCCTCTCTTAACATCAGCATACTCTCCCTCACCGAGGGCGGCGATGCCACCTTTTTCCCTCTGGATGAGACCATCCCCCGCACCTGTATGTCAAAAAAATGGATCACGCCGGGACCGGGCTATCTGCCCCTCATCCCAAAGCTGAAAAAATACCTGCAAAAAAATGACATCGATCTGATAATAGACATCGACATCGTGCTGGATGTGCTCTCCGTCCCCGCCTCAAAAGGCCTGAAGACAAAGGTTATATCCTGGGAGCATTTCAATTACATGTTTGAGCAGGGATACCTGTACCGCAGGGCGATCCTGAAACACTGCACCGCGAAGAGCGACGCGACAGTCACTCTGACAAATAAGGACGCGCAGGCTCACAGAGACGCGTTTCCCTCAAAAAACATGATCCTCTCCATAAATAACCCGGTGGAAATGCCGGGGAAGCCCGCAAAAAAAATAAAAAGAAAAAAAGCCATCCTCACGGTCGGCTCCCTGAGCAAAAGAAAGGGAACAGATCTGTTGATCGAGACTGCCGGATCAGTCCTGCCGGATCACCCTGACTGGAGATGGTATGTATTAGGAGACGGCCCCGACAAAAAAATGCTGCTTGCCTCCATAAGGGAAAACGGACTGGAAGGTCAGCTCATAGCAAAGGGCGAGACTCCCGATACGGACTACTACTACGACAGAGCCTCCATATACTGTCTCACCAGCCGCACGGAGGGACTCCCCATGGTGCTGCTCGAAGCAAAAGCCCACGGTCTTCCGGCTGTGAGCTTTGATTTACACACAGGTCCCGCCGATATAATCGACGACGGACTTAACGGCATCCTCGTTCCCCCTGAGGATACGGGTGCCATGGCAAAGGCTCTGTCAAACCTCATGGACGATGCCGACATGCTGTCTATCATGACAGGCAATGTGTCTGACGGTCTTGACAGATTTTCAATCGAGAGTATAAAAAAAGAATGGCTCTCACTCATCTATACCTTGACCGTGTGATGCCTGTATCGATGCCCGCCTTCCGAAGCAGGGCAATACCTGTCGCAAAAGGCAGATACAGCTTCATCGAAAACAGTATCGAGGCTGCTCTGATCACGAAGCGCCAGCGCCTGTCATAAATCCTCTTCAGATATCTGCCTTTTGCCAGCTTTCTGAAATTCTTTTTCACGATCGGCTTCGATCCGTATTCCCTCAAGGCGCCTGCGGCGGAAAACAGCCCCTTCTTTGCCTCCAGCTCCTGCTTTACCAGAAAAAAACTGCCGTAAAATATATGAAGAGCTGTCAGATCGCCGTATTTTCCGGCCATTCCCCTCTCCTTCAGGAAATCCGTAAAACCCCCTGCTATCTCAAGCCAAACCTCTGTGTACTTTGGCTTGTACCGAAAGGTGACGGAATTCTCATTCACTCTGTACATGACAATGCTGTTTCGGATAAAGGCGTATTTCGGCTCACAGGCCAATATCTCCATATTATAAGCCTTGTCCTGAGTGAAGGGATAGGACTTGCTGCGCAGGTTGTTTTTTTCAAGGAAGCTCCTGCGGTAAAGCTTTCCCCAGTTGTATGCCAGATGGCCGTACTTGTAGAAGCCCCTGAAACGAAAGTCCACGGTTTTTGTGTAATGCCCCGGGTGGAGATGGTGGTAGTTTACCCCGCTGATATAGTTTTCATCAAAGCGCCTGTAGCAGCCCGCCACGATATCCGCGGAGGTGGAAAGGGCCTTTTTCACCAGACTTTCTATCGCACCTTCCTCATCCAGCCTGTCGTCGGAATCCAGAAACATTATGTATTCACCGTCGGAATTGTCCATTCCTGTATTTCTGGCGACGCCGGAGCCGGCGTTCTCACAGTGCAGCACGATAATATTGTTATGCCCCTTTGCCAGCGAATCACAGATCGCGGGGCACTCATCGGGACTTCCGTCATCCACCAGAATGATCCGGATATCCTTATATGTCTGGGAAAGGACGCTGTCCACGCACTCTCTCAAATACGCGGCTGTCTTGTAGACAGGTATTATCACATCAACAGTATTACTCTTCATCTATCTTCTCCAAAGCGAAAGCTTACTCATTATC
The DNA here is from genome assembly GCA_937916345.1 of uncultured bacterium. Classification (GTDB taxonomy): domain Bacteria; phylum Bacillota; class Clostridia; order Lachnospirales; family Lachnospiraceae; genus RGIG6904. The sequence continues at coordinate 1,991 of CALFUE010000150.1, read as the reverse complement.
CTGCTGCGCTTTCCGGCGTTTTTTATTATTGACACGGCTGACTCACCGCCCCTGACCTTTTTATTATTATAGAAAAACCGAAGAAGCGTCACTGTCCAGAGCGCCGGCCAAAGAGGCGGAACCTTTCCGGCCTTCGGGAAATTGAGGTACATCTGATGCTGAAAGGCTATCACATAAGAAATAAAAGAACTGTCCCTGAGGATGAGCATCCGCTCCTTACCGGCGTGGCCGAAATCTCCCCCGTCAAAGACCTCCCGCAGGAATGCGGCGGCCTCTGAAACTGTGATGGGATCACCCTGTCTGTATCTCGTCAGATTGCGGTAAGCCGGATCGCTCAAGCCCAGAAAATAATAGCATACACTTGTGATCATATCAGAGAAGCCGCTGATCCTCGCCTCTCTCACCAGATGCAGATATTTCTCCGTGACGGGATCTTCACTCGATCCTATCCTGCCGTTCCAGTAGACCACCCAGTCGCAGAGGAGCTTTAATCCGAAGCCGCTGAAGAGGAAATGCTGGAGCATGTGAAGCAGCAGCTCGAAGGCCTGGAAATCATCTCCCAGCATCCTTAAGGGAAAGCCGCACACATCTCTTTTTACACTGCCCTTCATGGCGTATTTCAGCCGCCGGTCCATGTACTCGTTTATGCGCCTGTTGTCAAAGGGCTCCGCCAGCATCTTGTGTATCTCCACCTCAATGCCAAAAGGTGAATCGAATACAATATGATGGAGGGCGTGCTGCTCCTTTGCCACCGCATATCCATTCTTTTTCATCACTGCGGCCGCGCGGCGAAGCTCATCTTCCCCGCCTACCAGCAGGTCTATATCGCCGGATTTCCTGTACTCGGGCACGGGATAAAAGGACGATACCGCGGCTCCCTTCAGGACTACTGTCTTTATCCCGGCGTCCGTCAGAAAATCACATATCTTTACCGTCTCAAAGAGCAGATGATAGCTCTGGAGCACCATGCTGCGGGTGATCCTGTCAATCTCCTGACTTATCCGCGGATCGGCCGTCTCCACGGAATCATATATCAGGGAGACCACGGAATTTTGCTTTGCCAGATCAAATATGCCGGGCGTGATAAAATATTTCTTTTTACTTTTCTTTAAGGAATTTTTTAATATTTTTAAGAGCGCTCTCTCATCGCCACTCAATATAGCCATTTCTCACCCCGTCGATAAAACCGGTCACATCCTGCTCCGCCGTTTTTACATCGATATCGTAACGCTTAGCGATGGTTTTTGCGGTGGAAGAGATATCCATCCCGTCCGCGAGCAGCAGGAATATTTCCTCTCCAACCTCATTTATGATAATAGGTCTGTGATATACGCCGCCCTTTACCTTTCTGTCAATCAGAAAGATGAGACCCGCGGCGTGCCTTATCGAAAGATCCTTCATCTTCAGATCACTCATATTTTTTTAACTCCCCCAGATAAACTATACCGCTCTTTTCAGCATTGGCAAAGGAGATCACATCCTCCGCCTCATTGTCGCGTATCAGCATCAGATGAACTCTGTCCCCTGTCTCAAGCTCCGCGTCAAAGGCCGCTCTCCTGATATGTCCGGGCTCTATATCCCCCACATTGAAATCGATCGGAATCCTCCTGTCCTTTACCGTGAGAAACAGCTTTGTCCGCAGATATATCTTCGCAAAGCCGGAGTTCGCGATATATATGTCGAAATGCACCGTGTGATAAATATCGTCGTGAGAATAGATCCTGACAGAAACCCTGTCAACATAAAATCTGTAGCCCAGATGATTCTCCAGATAGTAGAGGCCGCTCTTTCCGGCGAAGGCGTCGTCCTTCTCCCATGTGATGCCCTCCAGCTCCTCGTAGATTCGGGTATCGTAATCCCTGTTCAGATAGGTGAGATGCATGCCGCGGCAGTTCTTCATAAACTGATATACGCTGTAAAGCCCGCCCATGTCGGCCTCGGGCGTGACAAAAGACGGGTCATTGACTCCCCCGGGGTGCACTGTCTCGCCG
>CALFUE010000149.1 GCA_937916345.1 uncultured bacterium | reverse complement strand
GCTAGCCATGGCTGTGTCAGATTGACTGCGGCAGCTGCCATATGGATCTATAATAACTGTGCAACAGGCACTCCTGTTCATATATTCAGGGGCACAGAGAGTGATGATCCTTTGGGAAAACCCCAGACCATACAGGTTTCCACCGCAACCATATCAGGGTGGGATCCTACCGATCCTGATCCTGCAAACCCCTTCGAGACCAGGGCTACCGTGCCAAAAATCACTGTCTCAAGCACCGTGGTGGAGTATGGGACTAAATTCAAAAATAACAATATGACTGCAGTTGATTCCGGTGGATTTGACTGTACCTCCTGGGTGAAGGCAGAAGGAAAAGTAAATACATCAAAGCTGGGAGAGTACGAAGTAAAGTACTCTGTCCTGGATTCCTTTGGGCGCACCGCGAAAAAAACCGTAAAATATCAGGTGGTGGAGCCTGAGGCGCCCATCCTTTCCGGTGTAAAGGAAAGTCTGACAAAGGAATTTAAGGCGAGTAGAAATATGCTTGTGGGATTATCTGCAAAGACCTTTATAGGGAAAAAGATAGCCCAGAGCAAAATCAGGGTTTATGTCATGACGCCGGGTGAGAGCAAGTACCACAAGCTGACCGACATGAAGTATAAATTTACCTCCACCGGAAAATACAAGGTCAAGTATGCCGTGACGGATTCCAACAACGGGCTTCAGACTGTACTGTTCCAAACCATCAGGGTGGTGGATTCAAAGGCGCCTGTCCATAAGTCTGCTTCTGGCTGGGAGGATATCACATATTCAGTCAGTCAAAAGACAATATCCTTTGATGAGCTGCTTGACGATGAGAGAGCCCTCTTAAAATGCGGAGAAGACCGGACTGATTATGTGGTGATCAAAGTTATAGATGTAAAAGGAGATGAGACTGAAGTCCGGTCGGGAGAGAGTTATACCATCACAGACTCCGGTGATTACGAGGTCGAGTATGAGGGTGTCAGTGCCATAAAGAATCTGTCATCGGGGGAATATGAGTACTCCTACGCATATAGGATGCTTCACATTTCGGAGGATACTCCGGAAGCTGAAGCCGTGACGGATAACGACACGGATAACGGTTCGGACAGTATTTTTGACAGCGGCTCAGACAGCAAAACGGATGCGCAGGGGGAGGCAGATGCCTCACAGACAGCGGATAATGCAATGATTTCTCTCACGAAGGTTTTTTAGGATCATGACAAATACAAACGAACTCTTAAACAGGATAAACCGCAGATACGGTTCCATGAGCAAGGGTTACAAGAGACTGGCCATATATATTACCGACAATTATGACAAAGCTGTGTTCCTCACCGCCGCAAAGCTTGGCGAGGTGGTGGGAGTAAGCGAATCCACCGTCGTGCGCTTCGCGTCTTCCCTCGGATACAAGGGCTATCCGCAGTTTCAGGATGCCCTCGAGGAGATGGTAAAGAACAAACTCAGTTCCGTACAGCGCATGGAGGTGTCCTATGAGAGGGTATCACAGTCCGATATATTGGAGAACGTCCTAAAGGCCGACCAGGAAAAAATCAAGCACACTTTGGAGCATATTGACCAAAAGGCCTTTAACCAGGCTGTCCATACCATTCTCAATGCCAGGCATGTATATGTCATCGGCATTAGGAGCTGCGCGCCCCTTGCTTCATTTTTGTCCTTTTACTTAAATATGATTGTAGATGACTGTATATTGATCTCAACCAGCAGCTCATCCGAGATATTTGAGCAGATGATAAAGATAGGGCCGGATGATGTGATAATCGGCATCAGCTTCCCGAGATATTCCATCAGGACATTAAAGGCACTTGAGTTTGCCAGCAACAGAAATGCACACATAATCACTCTGACCGACTCTGTTCATTCGCCAATGAACATATATTCTTCCTGCAATCTCATTGCGGATTCGGATATGGCATCCATCGCGGATTCCCTTGTGGCGCCGCTCTCTGTCATCAACGCACTCATCATGGCGCTGTGTATGGAGAGAGGAGACGCGGTCTCAAACAGACTCATTGAGCTTGAATCCATCTGGGAGGACTATCAGGTATACGAGAGGGATGAGATCGAGTTTCTGGATGAATCCGCAAGGATGCATTTCAATGATGTGAACTGATATGAGAAGGGTCGCTGTAATCGGAGCCGGAGCGGCGGGGCTGATGGCTGCAAACACTGCCGCCTCATACGGCGCAAAGGTCGTAGTTTTTGAGAAGAACGGGAAGGCCGGCAAAAAGATATATATCACGGGCAAGGGAAGGTGCAATTTTACCAATGCCTGCGACAGAAAAGAATTTTTAGAGCATGTGGTCGATAATTCCAAATTTCTTTACAGTGCTCTGTCTGCATTTTCATCCTTTGATACCATTGATTATTTTGAGAGCCTCGGCATGAAGACAAAGGTCGAGAGGGGCAGACGTGCTTTTCCGGTGAGTGATCACGCTTCAGACGTGACAAAGGCGCTGACGAAAGACGCCGGCGAGAGAGGCGTGGAGATACGGTTTGAGTGCGAGGTCAAAGAAATATATAAAAATGACGGGGGCGGGTTTGAGGTTACTTTGTCAAACGGCGCAAAAGAGACATTCGATTCGCTCATTATCGCAACAGGAGGGATGAGTTATCCCACTACCGGTTCGACGGGGGATGGCTACAGATTCGCGCGAGAGTTTGGTCATGAGATAAAGGCTCTGACCCCGGCTCTCACATCTCTTGATATAAAAGAAGAGGGCTTTAAGGCTCTTTCAGGATTGACATTAAAAAATATTGGCATAAAATTGAGTGTGGACGGCAGTGTAAAGTATGAGGATTTCGGCGAGATGCTGTTTACCGGAGAGGGAGTCAGCGGGCCTGTGATCTTGTCCGCCAGCTTTTTTGTTACGACAGGTGAATGCTTCCTTTATATCGATCTGAAGCCAAGGGTGAGTACAGAGGAGCTGGACGAACGGCTGTTGAGGGAATTTGCCGCGGGAAAAAACCAGCTCCTTAAAAATGTTTTCCCGAAGTTTCTTCCCGGAAGACTCTCCGATGAGATTCTTGAATATGGGGGCTTTGCCCCCGGGACAAAGGTCAACTCGGTGACAAGGGAGCAGCGAAGGAAGCTGATACATCTCTTAAAAGAGCTGAAGCTTACCGTTACGGGAAAAGGCGATTGCCGTAACGCTGTTATCACAAGGGGCGGGGTCGCGGTTAATGAGCTCTTCCCGAAGACATTTGCCTCCAGGATCGTAAGGGATCTGTATTTTGCCGGTGAAGTTGTGGATGTGGCTGCCTTTACCGGAGGTTATAATCTGCAGATCGCCTGGTCAAGCGGGTATCTTGCCGGGATGAGCGCGGCGAAAGGAGAAATATGACATACAGTATTGCGATAGACGGGCCTGCGGGAGCAGGAAAGAGCACTATAGCGAAGCTTCTGGCTGAAAAGCTGGATTTTATCTATGTGGATACCGGCGCGATGTTTCGCGGAATAGCGGTTGCCGTCATAAGAGCAGGGATTGATCCTGAAGATGAAGAGACCGTGACAAAGCTCTGCAGGGAGGTAGACATAAGAGTTGAATATAAGGACGGCAACATGATAATAAATATCGACGGATGTGATATTACAGGGAGTCTCAGGGATGAGGAGACAGGTAAGATATCTTCGGTTATCGCGGTCTACGGCAGTGTAAGAGATAAATTGCTTGCATTACAGCGGGATATCGCTGAAAAGTACAATGTGGTCATGGACGGGAGAGATATAGGTTCCGTGGTGCTGCCAAATGCCACGATAAAGATTTATCTGTCCGCATCGGCAGTGGCCAGGGGCATGAGGAGATACAGGGAGCTTGAAGAAAAGGGAATCGAGAGTAATCTTACACAGATAATAAGTGACATCAGGGAGCGCGATTACAGGGATATGAACAGGGAAATCGCGCCGCTGTCGGTGGCGGAGGGCGCCCATGCGATCGATTCCTCAGATATGACTGTCGATGAGGTCATGGCCGAATGCCTGAAGCTTGTGGGAGAGAATAAAGCGCTCTCCGAGGTTTATCATGGAGGTGTATGAGGCGAAAAACGCAGGTTTTTGCTTTGGCGTGAGCCGCGCTGTGGAGACCTGCGAAAAAATGCTCGAGAAGGGCGAACCTTTCTACACTGTGGGGGAGATAATTCACAACGAGACTGTGCTGGAGGATTTTGCCGCGAGAGGTGTGAAAATAATAGACGATGGGCTTGAATTATCGGGATTGAAACCCGGGATAGCAGTGATACGCGCCCACGGTGCCGCGCCGGAGGTCTGTTCAAAATTAAGGGATCACGGGTTTACGGTTGAGGATGCTACATGTCCCTTTGTAAAAAAAATTCACAGGCTTGCAGAGGAATATTCCGATAAGGGATATCACATCATACTCGTCGGCAAGAAGACACACCCGGAGGTAAAGGGAATATGCGGTTATGTCAGGGGTGGGATAGATGTGGTGAGCGACGAGTCTGACATCGATGATATCTTTCCGATCAAAAATAAACAGATTCTTGTGGTCTCACAGACGACTTTCAATCAAAACAAATTTAAATATTTAGTTGAATAAAAAATATAATATTTGCTTCAAACTAATTATTAAAGGTTATTAAAAATTATAATTCATAAAAAATATAAATTCATCTTTGATCATAAATAATTTTAAATATTATTATATGTGAAATAATTTTCATTAAATTTGTTAGCTCTTCTTTTAATAATTAATCATTCTATTTTATGTAAAAAGTATTTATATACACTACTAAAATGAGCAAAATATAAAATTTTTGATGAAGGCTATTAATAAATTGCTTTATTAATACTTATTTTTTATTTATCCATATTTTTATTTGATCATTGATGAAACCTTGAGAAATCAAGCATTCGCCAAATTTAGGATGGATAAATTTTTTAATTGTTATTACCTTACTACTATGAGCAACAAAGCTTTTGCTTATTAATCCATTATTTATTTCTATTGCCTTGATTGTCTTATCATTACATCCCACAAATATATAATTGCTGTTCCATAAGCATATACCATATAGCCAATTATAATTAACATTTATTTTTTTCAATAATAATCCCGAATGGAAATTCCATACTCTTATATTGCCATCAATGCAAGATTCTATTAATTTTATTATTTTTTGTTTATCATTTATGATAACACTTTTATGACTTCCATTATTATTTTCATAATATTTATGATATATTTTATTAGTACTATTGGAGTTATAATCATATGATTTAACATAATTTTCGTTACCTGTTAAAATGAAATTTTTTTCTGATATGCTATCATAATAAACATCAATGAAAAATGTTGATTCATTAGAACAATTTATTTCCTTGATTTTATTCCCTTTCAAATCAAAAACTTTAATTGCCTCACAATTGTCTTCTTCATTATAGTTACTTGTTATAATATGAATTTCGCTGTTTTCATTTATTAAGCATGCCGAGGCCAAAAATCCTATGCTATTAACTTTTATTATATTCACAATATTGACCCAATTTTTAAGGTCCCATAGTTTTATATTATTATCATTAAAAGAGACTGATAATATCAAATCTCTCTTGTTAATTTTATCTAAATAGTGTTTTAAGTTACTAATATTTTTACTATGAGCATTCCTTATTTCATTAATTAATTTTTGTTGATTTAAATCGTAGCTTATAATAGATTTGTTATAATTCGAATATATGAGATATAATATATTATCAATTGAATTAAATACTGTGAATGTATTGTCAAAAGTTGAACAATATAAATCATCTCCAATTGTTGATAATAATTGGATATCTTCTATATTTTTATTTTGTTCCTTTTTGCTTAATTCTTGAATTTCTATTCTTAATTTATTATTTTCTTGCTTTAAATTACTTATGTCAGTTTTTAATTTTTTGATTTCATTAAAAATATAATCTTGGTATTCATAATTATATGATAATATTATATCTTTTTCATTTTTTTCATCGATTTTAATATTTAATACAATTTCTTTATTCGTTATTATTCTTTTAATTACTACTTTATTTTCCTGAAATAATTTAATTAGGAGCTTATATCCTTTATTTATTTTATCAATTTTATTTATAGTAATTTTCGATATCTCATCTATATTAAATTTAGCTATATAATTATTATTTTTTATTTCTAATTCATTTTCAATTCTTTGCACTGAAAATTTGTATATAATATTATCTTTAATAAGATAAAATTCTTGATTTTCATATGAAGGATAACTATTGGAAAATTCAAATATGCAATTTTCATCCATTTAATCAAAATTAAAATTAATATTTCCTT
>CALFUE010000148.1 GCA_937916345.1 uncultured bacterium | reverse complement strand
GAGTATGATGTACTTATCAGGGAGCAGGCTGACAAACTTATATTTGATGAATATTTGAGTCTCTTAAACGGACTGTTCAAGTCTGCTACGCTGCGTCCCGCCATTGCGCTTGCGTATATCACCGGGATCCTGCCGGTAATCCGCGACAGGGTTCAGTCTAAGCTTAATAATTTTGAAGAGAATACCATTCTTGAAGCGAGGGAATTAGCGGAGTATATAGGTTTCATTGATGATGAGGTCAAGGAGCTTTGTGACAATCATGGGATGGAGTACACTGAGGTAAAAAGCTGGTATGACGGCTACAGGCAGCACGGATTTGAGATATATAATCCACAGTCGGTTGTGAGGTCACTGACGGATAAAAGGTGCAAAAGCTATTGGAGCATGACCTCCACATATCAGGTAATCGCAGAGCGCCTGAGAGATAATTTCAAGGGAACGAGGGACGCTGTAATACGTATGATGGCAGGTGAGTCTGTCGATGTTAATGTGGATTTTTTTATGAACACAATGAAAGATTTTGATACGTTAGATGATGTATTTACCTATTTGATCCACATCGGATATCTGGCATATAATGAGGAGGATGAGACCTGTCGGATTCCGAATAGGGAGATTTGGAGAGAGTGGGAATATGCAGTTTCTGTGGTGAACGAATATGAGACGACAGATAAGATAATCAGTGCATCAAAGGAACTTCTGCAGGCTACATTTGACGGCGACGAGGAGGCGGTAGCTAAAGCCTTAGATGAAAGCCACATCCATGTGACGAGCAATAGAAGCTATAACAATGAAGATGCCCTGCAGAGCGCTATCTATCTGGCGTATCTGTATGCGATAAATAAATATACCATTATCAGGGAGGCGACGTCGGGAAAGGGCTTTGCGGATGTGGTTTATGTTCCGCTAAAGCCGACGGAGCCCGCAATGATTATTGAGCTGAAGCGTAATGATTGCGCAGATAGTGCTATCAATCAGATAAAAGAGAAAAAGTATTTTGATTCATTAGGGCATTATAAGGGAAATCTTCTGTTCGTAGGAATAAACTACGATGAAAAGGATAAGACGCATACCTGCAGAATCAAGCAGTATGTAAAGCAGTAAAAAGTACAAATGACCAATCATTTTTGAAATTATCAGATGTAGTCAGATATAAAAAAACGTGTTTTAGAGAAAGGGAAAATGTTATGGGAGACATGAATGATCTTGGAGTATTAAACATTAACGAGGAGATCCAAAAGCAGCAGCTTAAGATGCAGATGGAGGAGCATCCGGAGGAACTGCAACAGAAGCAGCAGGTACAGTTCGCGCCGGAGATGACAAGAGAGCAGGAAAAGGAAGCTCTAAAAAAAGGTCGTGCCCTGGCGGACAAGATGAAGGATAGTTTCGTGATGCAAAAGGGCGTAACGAACCTTTCCGCACCGCTGACATCAGAGCTTAGAAGTGAGTACAGAGAGAATTTCAAGGACAAATCCCTGATGAAGTCCCGTGAGTCTAAGATCAAAAACAAAAAATCCCGCCTTTATAAGAAAAACGAAGCGGCAAACCGCATTGACGCCATGGAAGCCGGGGAGTTTGAGATGAGGGATATGCGGGCAAAGCTGCGCCGCGGCATCCCGGAGGAGGAGCGGTTAAAGCTTGCTGTCACAGAGACAAAGGATCTCTCCGTCCTTGCTTCTATGCTTACCCATGACGATGAGGCTATGGAGAGCAAGTTTGGCGATCTCGTGGACAGATATTCCGGTTTCAAGGAGGTCGAAGGGGAGAATAAAGAGAAAAAAAGGTGGAGATGTCTCCGGAGGAAAAGGAAGCTGCCATATTTAACAGGATGCTTGAGGCAAACCCCGGATTTATGGAGACCTTAAAGAAACAGGTCACTATGAAGCAGACGAACAAAGATGCACAAGGTAATGTCATTAGCATAAATAAAACAAAGGTAGTCGTTGGTGGTGTCACGGCAGAGAGGCTTACAAAGCAGCTAGAAAAGCTTATGGCCGTAAGCGATGTTTACCGCGTCCGTAAGCTTATCATCACAAACCCGTATTACCGTACCCACTACAACGAGGAGCTTTCCATGAATGTTCCCGAAAACGCGTCCCCTGAGCAGAAGTACTTGGCAAAGCTTCTTCGCACCAGTTTTTATCTCGGAAAGAATCTGCAGAGATTAGGTTCTTCGGATGTGGATATTAATGATGCCTCAAAGAGGCTTAATGCAGAGGGTAAATATACAGAGAATGCGGAGAGTAAGATCTGTCGGATTTCAGGTGACGATGAGGATTTTGATAACACGGCGGAAATCCAAAAAGCTGCAAAGGAACTTCGCGGAAGCGCATATGATAAAAAAGTAAAAGAGATAAAGGAGAAGCTTAGAAAGGAGCGTCGCGCAAATACCGATGAACTCCTTACCGAGCTAGAACATGAGAAATTTACGATGCCCGAGGAGGATATGAAATTTGACTTAAAGACTGTGGGTAAGAAGAAGGTTGATAAAGGGAATTTCATCATCAGCAATCCTTCAACTACATATGAATTATATTCGGCACGTAAGAACAAGACTTCCCGAGACGATATAAACGATAAGAACAGTCTTAAATACAGGGTAAAGCAGATCGTTGAAATGGAAGGTGTGAAAGGAGAGTCGATCGGAGTGAATTCAAACCGTCTCGGAGATCATACAGGCGGTGATAGCCTCATAAGACAGCTGGATAATTTTACCGGACAGTTTGTGGAGGATATGACAGACGAGGAAGTGCTTGAGATGGTGGAAGGATTCACTTTTTCTCTCAGGAAGGAAGAAAAGGACAGGACTCCTGAAGAGCAAAAGATGGCTGAGGATATGTATCTTCAAAGCTACATCACTTATACGAACAAAGTGCATCAGGCCATGAAAAAGATCATGAACACGCTGGGAGATAATATCACGACTCTGCATACGGAGGACTGGGCAAGGCTTATGTCAAATCCGCGGTTTGCAAACCTTATAGTTACGCAGGGTGCCATTTCAGCCAATATGGAGCAGCACCTGCCCTATGAATTCCTGAAAAAATACAGCGGACAGAATGTAGAGCATCTGAAGGATTTTTATATGTTGTCAAAGGCGGCGTCTGCCATTACATTTTTTTCTGACGGATTGAGGATTGCCATCGTCAATAAATATAAGGAAGGGCGAAAGGATGACTTTGAACCCATTGAGGAAGAGGCTAAAGAAAAATTGGAGGAGATCAGCAGGCAGATTGAGGAGAATATCAAAAAAGGAATGTCTGAGGATTCCAAGGAAATGAAAGAGCTCCGTCAGCAGGAGGCAGAGTATACAGGACAGCAGGCATTCCCGCATTTAATCCTTATGGAACGGGAATTTAAAAATCTGGAGGAATACCGTAAAAAGCAGTTTACAGATGAAGACGATGAAGAAATACGGGGGAATATATATGAATTGAATAAAGAAAATCTCAGCGAGACCCTTGGTCTGGGAGGGTACAGGGAGGTCGAGATGCTTAAGAATTCCTCTTACTGGGAATATGGGCTGACCAGTGAAAAGGAAAAGCGGGAATATAAAGATTCCTTAAAGAGCAAGGGCATCCCCGAATGCTACGATATGGAGATTATGAAAAAACAGGTTCTTAGAAAGGCAGATGATGTGATCAAAAATCTTGCATCGATGGAGGAGAACGCCAAAAAGTATGGGCTTGACACAGACCTTGTAGAGGAAAATATGGCAGCGCTTACCAAAACCTTACAGTCGATGAAATTTTCAGGTGATGATCTCAAGGCCTTCCTTAGTAAGAGATATAAAATAACAGCAGATAATATCGAATCATACAGAAAGAATCTTACCGGAGACAAGAAAAAAGATAAAACCAACATAGCAAATATTGAGAATGGAGAGGAGCAGCTGCGTCTGCTTGAAGATCTGGGGAATAGGCTTAAAATAAAGTTCAAAGAGGATGCCGCCTGATGAGACGAACACTGGTCAGGTATAAAGACGGTGTTTTATAGGAGAGAGCGTATGAATATCTATATGGTTTCGGATGAGGACAGGGCAGAGCTTTTAAGTATGCTTCCTGCGGATGTGGCAGAGGAGGATCCTGTCCTTCTCTGCGCCGCAAGGAATGAGGAAGGGGAAGTAAGACCCATGGGCGTCCTGGCGGCAACCATCATCAGCAATACCTGGCACCTGTCCTACGTCGCTGTGGAAAAGGAGTTTAGAAGACAGGGGATCGGCAGGGCGCTTGTGTCCTCCCTTATCGATATGGCAAGGGGTGCGCTGGCGGATGGAATAAGTCTGGAGTATCATTTGGATCCGGATGCGGACTGTGCGGCGGATTTATTTTTTGACGCCTTGGGATTTAGGGAGATATTACGATCGAATGTTTATTGCATTCCTATACTTTCTATAGGAGAGGGACTGAAAAGCTCTGTAAAGAAGAGACCGAAGGGTCATTTTTCGAGCCTGGCCGAGATACCCGCAAGGCGCTGGGAGGAGCTTCGCAGGAAACTGATCGTTTCCGGGGAAGCTTACAGCGCATCCCCCGATACTCCGGTTTTTGAACAGAGAGTTTTTATCGATCCGGGGCAGCGGGGGTTATATGACGAGGAGATAAGCTCCGTCCTTCTGACGGACAGCGGAAGCGTCGGTGGATGTATACTGATCTCCAGAAGAGATGAGGGGATCGTTGTTGATTATCTTTGTTCTATGACAAATGAGACTGAGTCCGTAAAGGGACTTGCGGGAATACTTTGTATCTCATATGTAAAAGCACTGAAGAAATATGGAGATGATTGCCTCATTTTTGTAAATACCCAGAATACCATGTCAAAGCAGCTCTTTTTAAAGCTTGCCGGAGGGAACGAAAAGCTCTATGGAGTGGCGGTAGAAAGAGAAATTATATTATGATGCGAGGGTCAGTTCATTTCTGTTAAAAAGTAGTGATAAACCCCATCAGATAATCAACTAGCTCCTCCGGTGACTCCGTCATATCGTCGGTGAGCCAGCGGATCAGAATCGTGCTGATCAGACCGATCTTGCCGGAGGCGCAGTATTTTTCAGATATGGTCTTGTAGGTGCGCTCCTTATCCATGAGCTGTACCCGGTCGTTTATCCGCGTGAAGAATACGGAAATATTTATTTCCAGACAATCTATCAATATCTTGTGATTCTCACGGACTGTGTAGATATATTCAAACAAAAAATTCCGCCAGATCTCATCATCCGCAGAAGTCATTACCGGAAGAAAACGGTCTGATAATGCAATAAAAAAATCGTCGATCAGCAGGTCAAGAACTTCGCTGGTGGAATTAAAATTTCTGTAAAAAGAGGCTCTCGATACGGATGCCCTGGTGACCAAATCTGTAACGGTTATTTCTGCAAAGGGCTTTTCAGTCATGAGATCTATCAGAGCCTGTCTCAGATCGCTGATGACATGTATATATCTGTCGGTTTTCATGTTACAAATTCCCCCTGCTTTGTATCATTTCATGTTATGCCTCTTGACATGGTAAGCAAAAACAATATAATGAAACATTATGTATCATTGTATGGCTTGATCATATCATTGCAGAGACAGGTTGTCAATTATGTGCGGCTCTTTGTTGATATGTGACGGTATTAATAAACGGGAGGAATTTGTCATGGGAACGATTACTAATAAAGTGACCGGAGCGGGGCTTAATGTTGCCTTGGACTATATCGAAAAGAATCCTGAGCAGAACCTTGGCAAGCTGATGGATTGGGTTGATCGCTTTGCGGGAAACAACTTTTCGGTGCAGAGGATGTACTTCAGGAAATATATTGTGGATGATCCGGATTCGAACTGGAGGCAGTTGGCACTCCGCCTTTTGAACGATGTTGACAGTGAAGTGGTAAAAACCATATTTTCGAATTTCTTTATCAATTCAGTCTTAACCGGCTGGAAAAAGCAGGAAAAATTGCGGAAAGAATTAAATTGCAACATTCCCTGGGCAATTCTTCTCGATCCCACCAGCGCTTGCAATCTGAAATGTACCGGATGTTGGGCTGCGGAGTACGGTAACAAGCTCAATCTTTCCTTTGATGAGATCGACGATATCATCAGACAGGGCAAGGAGCTGGGGGTTTACTTCTATATATATACGGGAGGAGAGCCGCTGGTTAGAAAGCAGGATATCATCCGCCTGTGCGAAAAGCACAGCGACTGTATCTTCCTCTCATTTACGAACGGAACCCTGATCGACGACAAATTTGCCGAAGAAATGCTGCGCGTAAAGAACTTTATACCTGCCATCAGTCTGGAGGGCTTCGAGGAAGCTACCGACGCAAGGAGAGGCTTAGGCGTATATCAGAAGGTTCAGAATGCGATGGAGACGCTGAAGCGCTATCGTCTGCCATTTGGAATTTCAGCCTGCTATACCAGCAAGAATATGGACAGCATCATCAGCGAGGAGTTCTATGACTCACTGATCGAGTCAGGGGCTTACTTCGTTTGGTATTTCCACTATATGCCGGTTGGAAAGGACGCTGTACCCGAACTCATGCCGAGCCCTGAGCAGAGACGTGAGATCTACGGCAGGATCCGCGGTTTCCGTGAGACAAAGGCGATATTTGGAATGGATTTCCAGAATGACGGTGAGTTCGTTGGAGGTTGTGTTGCGGGAGGCAGGAGATACCTGCATATCAACGCGAACGGAGATATGGAGCCTTGCGTATTTATCCACTATTCAAATGCGAATATACGTCAGATGTCACTTCTCGAGGGTCTGCAGTCACCGCTGTTCATGGCGTATCACGACGGACAGCCATTCAATGACAATCATCTCCGTCCGTGTCCTATGCTGGAGAATCCTGAATGTCTGAGAGAGATAGTAAAGAAGACCGGAGCAGCGTCAACGGATCTGGAATCGCCGGAGGGTGTGGATGCGCTATGCGACAGATGTGAGAAGTACGCGGAGAACTGGACGCCAACAGCAGACGAGCTGTGGGATGAGAGTCATCCGGTTGCCCCGGTTAAATCAGCCTGAGACATATGTTTGAGAAAGGCAGGGGAATGCTTCCCCTGCCTTTTTCATGTCTGCCCGTCCTTGCATAATCGATGCCGATGGAGTATAGTGTGAGAGAAAAAACTCCTCCGCGGCGAATTTTTGAGCTGAGGCTTTAAGAAAGGACCTGAAAATGAGCGACGACAGTGTAAAGATCATAGAGATCAAAAAAAGTGTCTATGAGGACAATAACAAAGAGGCGGATCTGCTCCGCAGTGAATTAAAGGAGCGAGGCATCTTCCTTTTGAATCTCATGTCATCGCCGGGAGCCGGAAAGACCACCACTCTCGCGGGAACTGTCGAGCGTCTCAAGGACAGCTACAATATCGGCGTGATGGAGGCCGATATTGATTCTGATGTGGACGCCAAAAGGATTGCGCAGACCGGCGTCGAATCCATCCAGCTGCACACCGGCGGGATGTGTCATCTGGATGCGGGCATGACCAGACAGGGTATCGATGAGCTGGAGGACAAAAAAATAAACCTGGTCATCCTTGAAAATGTGGGAAATTTGGTGTGCCCTGCCGAGTTTGACACCGGATCCGTAAATAATGCCATGATACTTTCCGTTCCGGAGGGGGACGACAAGCCTCTCAAATACCCTCTGATGTTCTCCATCTGTGATGTGGTGCTGATAAACAAGACAGATGTGCTGCCTTATTTTGATTTCGATATGGAAAAATGCCGGCAAAATATCGCCGTGAGAAATCCCGATGCTATAGTCATACCGATCTGCGCGAAGACAGGGGAGGGGCTGGATGAGTGGTGCAGGTGGCTGTCAGAGCAGACTGATGCCTGGATCGCATCCTGATATTACCAAATGATAGCCTATTACAGCGCTCTGGTGGTTCTCTCATGTCTGGCACTGGTAGTGCTGGGCGTGCTGGTTTACGAGAACGACCGTCTCAAAAAAAAACACAAGCATCTGCTCTATCTGATCTATATGCTGGTGGCATTGTCATCCATCGCAGAGTGGGCGGGAGTCTGGCTCAGCGGAAACAAAGCTGTTCCGGTCTGGGTGCTCTATGCCGTGAAATGCGCCGATTACATTATGACGCCTGTAGCGGGAGGTGCCCTGACGCTGCAGATAAACAGCAGGAGCATCTGGAAGAAGCTTATAAATATAATTCTCGCGTTCAACGTGATATTTCAGATAGTGACGGCATTATTAAAGATCAATATCATAATTGATGAGAATAATGAATACTCCCACGGACCGCTGTATTTCATTTATGTCTTTCTGTATTTTTCCCTTTTTCTGTGTGTCGTGATCGAGTTTGTGAGCTACGGTCAGAAATTCAGAAGGCACAACAGAGTATCCATGTATTTCATCATGGCCTATATCGTGGTGGGGGTAATAATCCAGGAGCTCTCGGACAGCGGACTTAGGACCGCATACATCGTCATCACCTGCGGCATGGCAATGATGTATATCAGAAATACCGAGTTTTCCCAGATCAGAGCCGATGATGAGCTGAAGGATCAGAGGCTCCAGATCATGATGAGCCAGATCCGTCCCCATTTTCTTTTCAACAGCCTCTCCGTCATACGGGAGACCTATTACAGTGATTTTGAGAAGGGCGACAGGGCGATA